>NZ_CEXFHW010000176.1:0-7944 GCF_982640115.1 Quisquiliibacterium sp.
CGCCCCGGCGGGCGTGGGTGAAGCGGCCGCGGCGGGCGCACCCGCAAGCGGCTCGGTATCGGCGGCCGCCAGCGGCAGCGCGCTCATCACCGCCATCTCGTGGATGTACATCCGCATGATGGGCGGCAGCGGCATCCGCAAGGCCACCGAAATGGCGATCCTCAACGCCAACTACATCGCGCACCGCCTGCGGCCCTGCTTCCCGGTGCTCTACGCCGGCGAGCACGGCCGCGTGGCCCATGAGTGCATCCTCGACATGCGGCACCTGAAGGCGCAGTACGGGGTCACTGCCGAGGATGTCGCCAAGCGCCTGATGGACTACGGCTTTCATGCGCCGACGCTGTCCTTCCCGGTGGCCGATACGCTGATGATCGAGCCCACCGAGTCGGAATCCAAGGCCGAGCTCGACCGCTTCTGCGACGCGATGATCGCCATCCACGGCGAGCTGCTGGCGATCGGCCGGGGCGAGCTCGACCGGACCGACAACCCGCTGAAGTGCGCGCCGCACACCGCCGCCGAGATCGCCGGCGAGTGGCGCCATGCCTACTCGCGCGAGCTGGCGGCCTACCCGCTGCCCTGGCTGCGTGAGGCCAAGTTCTGGCCGAGCGTGAAGCGGGTGGACAACGCCGCCGGCGACCGTCAGCTGGTCTGCACCTGTCCGCCGATCAGCGACTACGCCTGAGCCGCGCCCGCCGCTCGCCCTGCGGGGCGGGCGGCCCGTTCCTTCCGGAGATGCCATGACCGACACCCCCGCCGCCGCCGCTCCGGCGCGCGTTCCGCTCGACGCCCTGCATCGCCGGCTCGGCGCGCGCATGAGCGCCTTCGCCGGCTGGGACATGCCGATCCAGTACCCGGCCGGTCTGAAGGCCGAGCACCTGCACACCCGCAGCCAGGCCGGACTCTTCGATGTCTCGCACATGGGCCAGCTGCGCATCACGCCGCGCGACGGGCAGGCGGCCACGCTGCACGCCGCGCTGGAGGCCGCGCTGCCGGTCGATTTCGACGACTGGCCCGTCGGGCAGCAGCGCTACTCGTTGCTGCTCAATGCGCAGGGCGGCATCGAGGACGACCTGATGATGGTCAACCTCGGCGACCAGGTCCGCATGGTGGTGAACGCCGGCAACCGCGAGGCCGATCTCGCCCGGCTGCGTGCGCTGTGCCCGGCGCTGGCCATCGACTGGATCGACGAGGCGCTGATCGCGCTGCAGGGGCCGCAGGCCGAGGCGGCGCTCGCCCGGCTCGACCCGGCCGCGGCGGGGCTGCGCTTCATGGGCGCGGCCACGCTCACGCTGCTGGGCGCGGCCTGCTTCACCACCCGCTCGGGCTACACCGGCGAAGACGGCTACGAGATCGCGCTGCCCCTGGCGCAGGCGCAGGCGGTGGTCGAGCGGCTGCTGGCCGATCCGGCGGTGGCGCCGGTGGGTCTGGGCGCGCGCGACACCCTGCGCCTGGAGGCCGGACTGCCGCTGCACGGCAATGACATCGGGCCCACCGTGACGCCGGTGGAGGCGGGCCTGGCCTTCGCCATCGCCCGCTCGCGGCGCCGTGGCGCGGCCAAGGCCGGTGGCTTCCCGGGCGCGGAGCGCATCCTCGCCCAGCTCGCGCAGGGCGCGCCGCGGCGCCTGGTCGGGCTGGTGTCGGACCAACCGGCGCCGATCCGCGCCCATGCGCCCATTCTGGATGCCGATGGCGTGACGGTGGGCGAGGTGACCAGCGGCACGGTCTCGCCCAGCCTGGGCCGGCCGATGATGCTGGCGCTGGTGGCTCGCGAGGCGCTGCAGGCCGGCGGCGCGCTGCAGGCGCTGGTGCGCGAGCGGCGCCTGCCGGTGAGCGCCGCTCCCCTGCCCTTCGTGCCCAAGCGCTACCGGCGCTGAGCGCGCCCTGCGCCGGGCCTCGGGCAGCCCCGGGGCAGCACGCCCCGACGCTCAGGCCTCGAGCCGGAAGATCTTGCCCGGATTGAGGATGTTGTCGGGGTCGAAGGCGAGCTTGATCCGGCGCATCAGCTCGATGGCGTCATCGCCCACTTCCTCGACGAGGAAGCCGATCTTGTGCAGGCCGATGCCATGCTCGCCGGTGCAGGTGCCCTCCAGCGCGATGGCGCGCTGCACCATCTGCATGCTCAGGCGCTCGGCCGTGGCGCGCTGGGCGTCGTCGCCCTCCTTGACCAGGTAGGCAAGGTGGAAGTTGCCGTCGCCGACATGGCCGAGCAGCATGGTGGGGAAGTTGCCCTTGTCGAGGATCGCCCGCGCGCCGGTGATCGAGTCGGCCAGACGCGAGATCGGCACGCAGGTATCGGTGGAGATGGCCCGGCAGCCCGGACGCACCTGCAGGCAGGCGAAGTAGGCGTTGTGACGGGCATTCCAGAGCCGGGTGCGGTCCTCGGGGCGGCTCGCCCATTCGAAGTCCTGGCCGCCGTGATCGCGCGCGATCTGCTGCACCAGCTCGGCCTGCTCGCGAGCCGAGGCCTCGGTGCCATGGAACTCGAAGAACAGCGTGGGCGCCTCGCGCAGCGTGGTGTGGCTGTGGGCGTTGATCGCACGGATGGTGCGCTCGCACAGGAACTCGCTGCGGGCGATCGGCACGCCGAGCTGGATGGTCTGGATAACGGTGGCCACCGCCGCCGCCATGGTGGGGAAGTTGACCACCGCGGCGCTCATCGCCTCGGGCAGCGGATAGAGCTTGAGCGTGATCTCGGTGATGATGCCGAGCGTGCCCTCCGAGCCGATGAACAGGCGGGTGAGGTCATAACCGGCCGATGACTTCTTGGCCCGGCCGGCGGTGCGGATCACCTTGCCGTCGGCGGTGACCACCGTGAGCGAGAGCACATTCTCGCGCATGGTGCCGTAGCGCACGGCGTTGGTGCCCGAGGCGCGGGTGGCGCACATGCCGCTGATGCTGGCGTCGGCGCCCGGATCGATCGGAAAGAACAGACCCGTGGACTTGAGCTGCTCGTTGAGCTGCTTGCGCAGCACCCCGGCCTGGACGGTGACGGTGAGATCGTCGGCATCGACGGCGAGGATGCTGTTCATCTGCGAGAGGTCGACGCTGATGCCGCCCTGCACCGCGAGCAGATGGCCTTCCAGCGAGGAGCCGGCACCGAAGGCGATCAGCGGATAGCGGTGCGCGCGGCACAGCGCGACCAGATCGGCCACCTCCTCGGTGCTGTGGGCGAACACCACGCCCTCGGGCGGGGTTGGCGGGAACGGCGACTCGTCACGGCCATGATGCTCGCGTACCGCGCTGGCCACCGAGAACCGCTCGCCGAAGCGCGCGGCCAGGGCCTGCGCCAGCGCCGGCGGCAGGGGTCGGCGAAGTTCGGACAGGAAGGGACTGGGATGGTTCATCGGCTTCTCCTGGGGTCCGGGGGCGGCCCGGCCTGCGCATTGTAGGCCGGGCGGCGCACGCCAGCGCACCATGGTCGGGCAAGGGCGGATCACCGCCGGCATTTGTTACGATGCCGTTTCACCCCGTCCCCCGCCGGACCGCCCGCCGCGGCCGGGCCGCGCCAGGCCGTCAAGGCCATGCCCGGCCCCAGCCCGGACGCGCGAGGCCGGACCCCGCAGCCAGGAGCTCACCATGCCGTCCCGCAGACCCTTCTTCGCCGCCCTCGGCCTCGGCCTGAGCCTCGTGCTCGGCACCGGCGCCGCGCACGCCCAGGACACCAAGATCAAATTCCAGCTCGACTGGCGCTTCGAGGGCCCGGCCGCGCTGTTCCTTGCAGGGAAGGCCAAGGGCTACTTCGCCCAGGAAAAGCTCGATGTCACCATCGACGCCGGCAACGGCTCGGGCAATGCCGTCAATCGCGTGGCCTCGGGCACCTACGACATGGGCTTCGCCGACCTGTCGGCCCTGATGGAATTCCATGGCAACAATCCCACCGCCCCGAACAAGCCCGTGGCCGTGATGATGGTCTACAACAACACCCCGGCGGCGGTGTTCTCGCTCAAGAAGAGCAACATCAAGAGCCCGGCCGATCTGGTGGGCAAGCGCCTGGGCGCGCCGGTGTTCGATGCCGGCCGCAAGGCCTTCCCGATCTTCGCCAAGGCCAATGGCATCGACCTCGCCAAGGTGAACTGGGTGTCGATGGACCCGCCGCTGCGCGAGACCATGCTCGCCCGCGGCGATGTCGACGCGATCACCGGCTTCTATTTCACCTCGCTGCTCAACCTGAACGCCCGCGGCGTGAAGGACGAGGACATCGCGATCCTGCCTTACCCGCAGTACGGGGTGAAGCTCTACGGCAACGCGATCATCGTGTCGGACGCCTTCCTGAAGAAGAACCCCGAGGCGGTGAAGGCCTTCCTGCGCGCCTTCACCAAGGGCGCCAAGGATGTGCTGGCCGACCCGGATGGCGCGATCCGCTTCGTGAAGGAGCGTGACGCGATCATCGACGAGACGCTCGAGAAGCGTCGCCTGCGTCTGGCCATCGCCGGCTCGATCGCGACGGCCGACGCCCGCGCCGAGGGCTTCGGCGATGTGCGCCTGCCGCGCATGGCGCTGATGGCCTCGCAGGTGGCCGACTCCTTCGGCACCAAGGAGCGCATCAACCCCGACCGGATCTGGGACGGCAACTACCTGCCCTCCAAGGAAGCCCGCAACATCCTGGGCAAGTAACCCGCGGCCCGCCGCTGCACCCGCGGGCCATGCCCCGCGGGCGCCTCCCCGAAAGCGTCACCATGTCCGAGGCCTTTGTCGATTTCCGCCAGGTCTGGCTCGCCTACAACGACGAGCTCCTGGCCAGCAACGACTTCGCGGTGGAGGACATCACCGTCAGCACCCAGGCCGGCGAATTCATCGCGATCGTCGGCCCGTCGGGCTGCGGCAAGTCCACCTTCATGAAGCTGGCCACCGGCCTGAAGATGCCCAGCCGCGGCACGGTGCACATCGACGGCCAGCCGGTCACCGGGCCGCTGAAGATCGTCGGCATGGCCTTCCAGGCGCCAACGCTGCTGCCCTGGCGCACCACCATCGACAATGTGCTGCTGCCGCTCGAGATCGTCGAGCCCTACCGCTCGCAGTTCAAGGCGCGCCGCGCGGAGTTCATCGAGCGCGCCCGTCGGCTGCTGGCCACGGTGGGCCTGCAGGGCTACGAGGACAAGTTCCCCTGGCAGCTCTCCGGCGGCATGCAACAGCGCGCCTCGATCTGCCGCGCGCTCATCCACGAGCCGCGCATGCTGCTGCTCGACGAGCCCTTCGGCGCGCTCGACGCGTTCACCCGCGAGGAGCTCTGGAATGTGCTGCGCGACCTCTGGACCGAGCAGCGCTTCAACGTGATCCTGGTCACCCACGACCTGCGCGAGGCGGCCTATCTCGCCGACACGGTGTATGTGATGAGCAAGCGGCCCGGCCGCATCCTGGCGCGGCGCGAGATCGACCTGCCCCGGCCTCGCGACCTGGACATCACCTACACCGACCGCTTCACCGCGCTGGTGCACGAGCTGCGCTCGCGCATCGGCGAAATCCGCAAATCCTGAGGCGACCATGAACCGCGGCAAGCAACTCGAGAAGATCGCCCCCTGGGTGCTGCTGGTGGCCGCCATCGCCCTGTGGCAGGCGATGTGCAGCCTGTTCGATGTCTCGGAGTTCGTGTTTCCCAGCCCGGTGCAGATCGTGCGCTCGCTGATCGAATTCGCTGGCCCCATCGGACTGCATGCCTGGCGCACCTTCTGGACCACCATGGTGGGCTTCGCGATCTCCATCGCGGTGGGGGTGCTGCTCGGCTTCGTCATCGGCTCCTCGCGGCTTGCCTACGCCGCGATGTACCCGCTGATGACTGCCTTCAATGCGCTGCCCAAGGCGGCCTTCGTGCCCATCCTGGTGGTCTGGTTCGGCATCGGCGTGGGCCCGGCCATCCTCACCGCGTTCCTGATCTCGTTCTTTCCGATCATGGTCAACATCGCCACCGGCCTGGCCACGCTCGAGCCCGAGCTCGAGGATGTGCTGCGGGTGCTTGGCGCACGGCGGCTCGATGTGCTGATCAAGGTCGGGCTGCCGCGCTCCATGCCCTACTTCTTCGCCTCGCTCAAGGTTGCCATCACCCTGGCCTTCGTCGGCACCACGGTGTCGGAGATGAACGCCTCCAACGAGGGGATCGGCTATCTGCTGATCTCGGCCGGCTCGGCCATGAAGATGCCGCTCGCCTTCGCCGGGCTGGTGGTCATCGCCGTGATGGCCATGGCGATGTACGAGCTCTTCTCCTGGGTCGAGCGCCACACCACCGCCTGGGCCCACCGCGGCCAGCGCTGAAGGAAAACCCATGGGCAGACTGAGCACCCACATCCTCGACACCGCGCAGGGCAAGCCGGCAGCCGGTGTGCGTGTGGAGCTGTTTCGCGACGAGGGCGCGGGCGAACGCCTGGCCGAGCGCATCACCAATGCCGACGGCCGCTGCGAGCAGCCGCTGCTCTCCGGCGAGTCCATGGCCGCGGGCCGCTATCGCCTGGTCTTTCACATCGGCGAGTATTTCCGCGCCCAGGGGCTGCCGCTGGCCGACCCGGCCTTCCTCGAGCAGGTGCCGATCGCCTTCGGCATCGCCGACCCCGGCGCGCATTACCACGTGCCGCTGCTGGCCTCGCCCTGGGGCTACACCACCTACCGGGGCAGCTGATCTACGCGGGCTGCTGAAGGGCCCCCGCCACGCCGGCCAGCGCATCGGCCAGCACCCGCGTGGCGATCGCGGCATCCTCGGCGTCAAGCACTTCATCGGGATGGTGGCTGATGCCGCCGTTGCCGCATCGCACGAAGAGCATCGCCATCGGGGCAAGCGCCGGAAAGGCCATGGCATCGTGCCCGGCCCCGCTCGGCAGATGCCGCACCGGCAGCCCGCGCGCGGCGATCGCCTGCGCCAGGCAGGCCTGCAGCCGCGGATCGCAGGGTGCGGCATCGGCCTGGTAGAGCGGCTCGCGGCGCAACGCGATGCCGCGCCGCGCCGCGATGGCCACGCAGGCGGCGTCGATCTCGGCCATGGCCGCGCGCCGGATGTCGTCCCGGCCGCTGCGCACATCGAGGCTGAAGCTCACATCCTGGGGGATGACATTGACCGCGCCCGGCCGCGCCTCGAGGCGACCGACCGTGGCCACCACATCGCCGCGGGCCAGCGCGATGCGCTCGACCGCCAGCACCATCTCGGCGGCGGCCGCCAGCGCATCCTGGCGCGAGCCCATCGGCACCGTGCCGGCATGGCCCGCCAGCCCGGTGAGATGGACCAGCGCGCGCTGCGCGCCGGCGATCGCGGTGACCACGCCCACCGGCAGGCCCTCCTGCAGCAGCACGGGGCCCTGCTCGATGTGCGACTCGAGAAAGGCGATCGGCGGGCAGGCGCGGCGATCGACGCTCGGCCAGGCATCGGGGTCGGCGCCAAAGGCGACGAGGGCCTCGCGCAGGCTGATGCCATCGCGATCGCGCACCGCGAGCCAGGCCGGGTCGAAGGCGCCGGCCATGGCCTTGCTGCCGATCAGGGTGATGCCGAAGCGCACGCCCTCCTCGTCGCCGAAAGCCACCACCTCGAGGGCCACCGGCAGCCGCGCGCCACGGGCGTGAAGCCCGGCCACGCAGGCGATCGCCGACAGGATGCCGAACAGGCCGTCATAGCGGCCGGCGTTGCGCACCGAATCCATGTGCGAGCCGATCATCAGCACCGGCGCATCGGGCTGCGCGCCGGGATAGCGGCCCACCAGATTGCCCAGGGCGTCATAGGACGCGTCCATGCCGGCTTCGCGCATCAGCGCGGCGAGGTAGTCGCCGGCTGCCCGGTGCTGCGGGCCGAGGTAGGTGCGGGTGAGCGCCGGGGCTTCCTCGGTGAAGGCGGCCAGCGCGTCGGCCTGCGCGAGCAGGCGGACGCCCAGGGCCCGATCGTCATCGGTCAACATGGCTACACCCCCGGAAGCAACGGGCCCGGATGGTAGCATCCGCCCCCTGCCGGCGCGTCGACTCATAGCCGCGCCT
>NZ_CEXFHW010000177.1:0-7892 GCF_982640115.1 Quisquiliibacterium sp.
GGCCATGCCTCAGGTGAAGCAGCGCATCGCCGAGATGGGCGGCTACACCATGCCGCTCAGCCCCGCGCAGTTCGGTGCCTTCGTGCGCGCCGAGATCGACAAGTGGGGTACCGTGGTCCGTCAGGCCGGCATCAAGCCGGAATGAGTGACCCGGTCGCATCCCGCCGGCAGCTTGTGCTGTCGTTCGCCGGCGCGCTCGGGCTTGCCGGCATCGCCGTTCCGGCCGCGTCGCCTGCATCAGCCCGCGCCGCGTGCCCGCCGCTCCTGCAGCACAGCCTGCGCCGCCTGCAGGACGAGCAGCCGCTGCCTCTGTGCCCCCATGCCGGCAAGGTGCTGCTGGTGGTCAACACCGCCAGCTACTGCGGATTCACCGGGCAGTTCGAGGGCCTCGAGGCGCTCAACGCCCGCTACGCCGGCCGAGGTCTGGTGGTGATCGGCGTGCCCTCCAACGACTTCCGCCAGGAGGACACCGACGCGCGCAAGACCGCAGCGGTGTGCTTCAACACCTACGGCGTGAAATTCCCCATGGCCACCGAGACCCGGGTGCGCGGCGAGCAGGCCCACCCGCTCTTTGCCGAACTGGCGCGCGTCACCGGCCAGCCGCCAGCCTGGAACTTCAACAAGTACCTGGTGGGCCGTGACGGTCGCGCGATCGCGCATTTCGGCAGCGGCGTGGCGCCCAGCAACCCCAGGCTGGTGAGCGCAATCGAGTCGGCGCTGGCCGCGCGCTGAGGGCGGGTTGCGGACTCGGAACTGTGGGTTGGTCGGGGTGAGAGGATTCGAACCTCCGGCCTCTACGTCCCGAACGTAGCGCTCTACCAGGCTAAGCTACACCCCGAGGGCCGCGCCGGTTGACACCGACGGGCAGTCCATTCGACCTGCGGCTGGCGCCGCGAGCCCTTGCCCGATGCGCGCCGGCGGCCAGAGTCGGGAGAGCCAGGCCGGCGTTTCAGCGATCTCGCTGAATCGAGTAAGCAGAGAAGTATAGCAGAGCCTGCTTGAACTCGGAAGCCGGCAGGCAGTCGATGGCAGCGCTGGCGGCTTGCGCCTCGTCGCGGGCACGGGCACGGGCATAGTCGAGCGCGCCGGTGCGGCCGATGGCCGTCATGATGGCCTCGAAGTGCTCGGTGTGGCCGTTGGTGATCGCCTCGCGGACCAGGTCGCGCTCGGCCGGGGTGCCGGTGGCCATCACATGGATGAGCGGCAGGGTGGGCTTGCCCTCGCGCAGGTCGTCGCCGACATTCTTGCCGATGTCGCTGGTGACGCCGGAGTAGTCGAGCACATCGTCGATGAGCTGGAAGGCCGTGCCCAGGCGCCGGCCGTACTCGGCGGCGCCGGCCTCGATGTCGGCCGGTGCGCCGGCCAGGATGGCGCCGAGCTGCGCTGACGCCTCGAAGAGCTTGGCGGTCTTGTAGCGGATGACGGTGAGGTAGCGCTGCTCGTCGACATCGGGGTCGTTGCAGTTGATGAGCTGCAGCACCTCGCCCTCGGCGATGACATTGGTGGCGTCGGAGAGCACCCGCATCACCCGCATGTCGTCGGCCTCGACCATCATCTGGAAGGCCCGCGAGTAGAGGAAGTCGCCCACCAGCACGCTGGCGGCGTTGCCGAAGGCGGCGTTGGCGGTCTGGCGCCCGCGGCGCAGCGAAGACTCGTCGACCACATCGTCATGCAGCAGCGTGGCCGTGTGGATGAACTCGACCACCGCGGCCAGCAGGTGGCGGTGGCTGCTGGTGCTGCCCAGCGCCCGGGCCACCAGCAGCAGCAGCGCCGGGCGCATGCGCTTGCCGCCCGCGGCGATGATGTACTCGGCCACGGTGTTGATCAGCACCACCTCGGACGCAAGGCGCGAGCGGATGACGCGGTCGACCTCGCCGAGGTCGGCCGCCAGCGCCGGGAACATCTCGAGCGGTTTCATGGGCGCCCGCATTATAGGGCGGGCGCCCGGAACTTGCCCTGCGCCCGTGGCAATGCCATAATCTTTGGTTCAGTCAACCCACCCTCATCGAGGTTTTCCATGTACGCGGTCATAAAAACCGGCGGCAAGCAGTACAAGGTTGCAGCCGGCGACAAGATCAAGATAGAACAGATGCCGGCGGACATCGGAACCGAAATCACCCTGGATCAGGTCCTGGCAGTGGGCAGCGGCGAGAACATCGTCGTGGGCGCGCCGCTGGTGGCCGGGGCCACGGTTTCGGTCACGGTGCTCTCCCAGGGTCGTCACGACAAGGTGATGATCTTCAAGATGCGCCGTCGCAAGCACTACCGCAAACAGCAGGGCCATCGGCAGAACTACACCGAGGTTCTGGTCAGCCGGATCGCCTCGGCGCTGGGCGAGTCGCTCGCGCCCGCGGCCGTCTAAGGAGAAGCCACCATGGCACAGAAGAAAGGCGGCGGCTCCACGCGCAACGGCCGTGATTCCCAGCCCAAGATGCTCGGGGTCAAGGCCTACGGCGGTCAGACGGTCTCGGCCGGTTCCATCATCGTGCGCCAGCGCGGCACCCGGTTCCACCCGGGCGTGAATGTCGGCGTGGGCAAGGACTTCACCCTGTTCGCGCTGATCGACGGCTCGGTGAAGTTCGCGGTCAAGGGCCCGCTCGGGCGCCATACCGTGAGCATTCTGCCGCTGCCCGAGGCCGCCCAGGCCCAGTAAGGCCGGGCAGGTCTCGCCACCAGCCCCGCCTCGCGGGGCTTTTTTGTTGGCTGCCGCGGCGGCAGGCGGGGGATCCATGAAGTTCATCGACGAAGCGCACATCGAGGTCACCGCTGGCGACGGCGGCACCGGCATCGTGTCGTTCCGGCGCGAGAAGTTCATCCCCCGCGGCGGCCCCGACGGCGGCGATGGCGGCCGCGGCGGCAGCGTCTACGCGCTGGCCGACCGCAACATCAACACCCTGGTCGACTTCCGCTACGCCCGCAAGCATGTGGCGCGCGGCGGCGAGCGCGGGCGCGGCTCCGACCAGTACGGCAAGGCCGCCGAGGACATCACCCTGCGCATGCCGGTGGGCACCATGGTCTACGACGAGGACAGCGGCGAGCTGCTCTTCGACCTTGCCGTGCACGGCCAGCGCGAGCTGCTCGCGCGCGCCGGCGAGGGCGGCCTGGGCAACATCCATTTCAAGTCGAGCACCAATCGCGCGCCGCGCCAGTTCACCCCGGGCGGGGAGGGCGAGCATCGCCGGCTGCGGCTCGAGCTCAAGGTGCTGGCCGATGTCGGTCTGCTCGGGCTGCCCAATGCCGGCAAGTCCACGCTGATCGCAGCGGTCAGCAACGCGCGGCCCAAGATCGCCGACTATCCGTTCACCACCTTGCATCCCAATCTCGGGGTGGTCCGGGTCGGCCCCGAGAAGAGCTTCGTGCTGGCCGACATTCCCGGCCTGATCGAGGGTGCCGCCGAGGGTGCCGGGCTGGGGCACCAGTTTCTGCGTCATCTGCAGCGCACCGGCCTGCTGCTGCATCTGGTCGACCTGATGCCCTTCGATCCCGAGGCCGATCCGGCCCGCGACGCCCGGGCGATCATCAAGGAGCTGCGCAAGTACGACCCGGCGCTCGCCGACAAGCCGCGCTGGCTGGTGCTCAGCAAGATCGACACCATCGCGCCCGAAGAGCGCCAGGCCCGCATCGACGACTTCGTGCGGCGTTTCCGCGGCCGCGGCCGTTCGGCGCTGCCGGTGTCGCGGGTGTTCGCGGTCTCGGGCCTCACCCGCGAGGGCTGCGAGGAGCTGATGCGCGAAGTCCACGCCTGGCTGGAGGCGCGCCGCGAGCCCGAGCCCGCCGAGCGCGATCCGCGCTTCGACGCGCCCGTGGCCCCGACGGCGGACTCGGCTGCGCCGGTCTCGTCGGCCACGGAGCCGTCGCCATGAGCACCGGCTCGCCGGACAGCGATGCCCTGTCCGCCGGCGCCGCGCAGGCGGCGCGCGCCGTGGTGGCCGATGCCCAGCGGGTGGTGGTCAAGGTCGGTTCCAGCCTGGTCACCAACGACGGCAAGGGTCTCGATGCCGGCGCGATCGCGCAGTGGGGCCGGCAGATCGCCGCGCTGCGCGCTGCCGGCAAGCAGGTGGCCATGGTGTCTTCGGGCGCGATCGCCGAAGGCATGAAGCGCCTGGGCTGGGCGCGCCGTCCGCGCGAGATCCATGAGCTGCAGGCCGCAGCAGCGGTGGGCCAGATGGGCATGGCTCAGGTCTACGAGAGCTGCTTTCGCGACTCGGGGCTGGCCACCGCGCTGGTGTTGCTCACCCATGAAGACCTGGCCGACCGGCGCCGCTACCTCAATGCCCGCTCCACGCTGCTCACCCTGCTGCGGCTGGGTGTGGTGCCGATCATCAACGAGAACGACACCGTGGTCACCGACGAGATCAAGGTCGGCGACAACGACACCCTGGCCTCGCTGGTCACCAACCTCATCGATGGCGATGCCCTGGTCATCCTCACCGACCAGGCCGGCCTGTACACCGCCGATCCGCGCCGCGACCCTTCCGCCCGGCTGCTGCCGCAGGTCAGCGCCGGCGATCCCGCGCTCGAGGCCATGGCCGGCGGTGCCGGCAGCGCGATCGGCAAGGGCGGCATGATCACCAAGGTGCTGGCTGCCCGTCGTGCCGCCGGTAGCGGCGCACACACCGTGGTCGCCTCCGGACGCGAGCCCGGCGTGCTCGAGCGCCTGGCGCAGGGCGAGGCGATCGGCACCTGTTTCGTGGCGCTCACCCCGCGGCTTGCCTCGCGCAAGCAGTGGCTGGCCGATCACCTGCAGCTGCGCGGCGCGCTCATCCTCGATGCCGGTGCCGCGCATGCGCTCAGCCATGCCGGCAAGAGCCTGCTGCCCATCGGCGTGACCGAGGTGAGCGGCGAGTTCGAGCGCGGCGAGGTGGTGGCCTGTCGCGACCCGGAAGGCCGCGAGATTGCCCGTGGCCTGATCAACTACGCCAGCTCCGAGACCCGCCTGATCATGCGCCGGGCCTCATCGGAGATCGAGGCGATCCTGGGCTTCAGCGAAGAGCCCGAGCTGATCCACCGCGACAACCTGATCCTGCGCTGACACCGGCGCGCGTCGCGGCGCGCCCGCCGCGCCGTGGCGGTGCTGCCTACCCAGGGCGGTGCTGCCTACATCACCGCGCCGAGCTGCCAGGGCACGAATTCATCGTTGCCCATGCCCAGTGCCTCGCTGCGCGTGCCCTCGCCGCTGGCCACCCGCAGCATCAGCTCGAAGATCTCGCGGCCCTTGTCCTGCACGCTGACCGTGCCATCGACGATCTCGCCGCAGTTGATGTCCATGTCGTCGCTCATGCGTTCGTAGAGCGGCGTGTTGGTGGCGAGCTTGATCGACGGCGAGGGCTTGCAGCCGTAGACCGAGCCGCGGCCGGTGGTGAAGCAGATCAGCGTGGCGCCGCCCGCCACCTGGCCGGTGGCCGAGACCGGGTCGTAGCCAGGGGTGTCCATGAACACGAAGCCCTTGGCGGTGACTGCGTCGGCGTACTCGAACACATCGACCAGGTTGGTGGTGCCGCCCTTGGCGACCGCGCCCAGCGACTTCTCGAGGATGGTGGTGAGCCCGCCCGCCTTGTTGCCTGGCGAGGGGTTGTTGTCCATGCTCCCGGCGTTGCGCGCGGTGTAGTCCTCCCACCAGCGGATGCGGGCGATGAGCTTGTCGGCCACCGCCTGCGAGACCGCGCGGCGGGTGAGCAGGTGCTCGGCGCCGTAGATCTCGGGCGTTTCCGAGAGGATGACCGTGCCGCCGTGCGCCACCAGCAGGTCACAGGCCGCGCCCAGCGCCGGGTTGGCGGTGATGCCCGAGTAGCCATCGGAGCCGCCGCACTGCAGGCCCACGGTCAGGTGGCTGGCCGGCACCGGCTGGCGCCGCACCGCATTGGCTGCGGGCAGCATCGAGGCCACCGCGGCCACGCCGGCCTCGATGGTCTTGCGGCTGCCGCCGCTGGTCTGGATGACCAGGGGCCGCAGCAGGGCGCCTTCGTCCATCTGCTCGGCCTGGAAGAGCGCGTCCATCTGGTTGGCTTCGCAGCCCAGGCCGATGATCACCACGCCGGCGAAGTTGGCGTGCCGGCAGTAGCCGGCGATGGTCTTGCGCAGGATGTCGATGCCCTCGCCGGCGGAGTCCATGCCGCAGCCCGAGGCGTGGGTGATGGGCACCACGCCGTCGACATTCGGGAATTCGGCCAGCCGCTCGGGGGTGAAGTGCGCGGCCACCTGCCGCGACACCGAGGCCGAGCAGTTCACGGTGGACACCACGCCGATGTAGTTGCGGGTGGCCACCCGGCCGTCGGCCCGCACGATGCCCATGAAGCTGGCCGGCTGCGCCGGGGGCGTGACCGGCTTGAGATCGACACCCACCGCGTAGTCGCGCTCGAACATCTCGAACGCGAGGTTGTGGGTGTGCACATGATCACCGGGCGCGATGTCGCGGGTGGCAAAGCCGATGATCTGGTTGTAGCGGCGCACCGGGTTGCCTCGGGCCACCGCGCGCACCGCGAGCTTGTGGCCGGCCGGAATGGCCTGCGCGCAGGTGACGCTCTCGGCATCGATGCGCGAGCCCGCCGGCAGCGGCCTGGCCGCGATCACGACATCGTCGGCGGGGTTCAGGCGCAGGGTGGGGCGGCGGATCAGCGAGACCACATTCGACATGGCTTACCTTCATTGAGCAGCGCCGCCGGGCCCGCGACGCGGGTCCGTATACTAGCGCGCATGCCCCCGTCCCCGCACGCGGACGCGTCGGCGCGCCCCCCTGGCCGATCCGCCGCGTGGGCAGTGCTTCGTGGCCTGCTCCCTTTCCTCGCGCCCTACCGCTCACGCGTCGTCGCCGCCGGCCTCGCGCTGCTGGTGGCCGCTGCGGCCACGCTCACCGTGCCGGTGGCGTTTCGCCAGCTCATCGACATCGGCTTTGCCGTGCGCAGCCTGCAGGCCGAAGCGGCGCGCGGCGGCCATGTCGACATCTGGTTCCTGGCGCTCTTCGGGGTTGCGGTCGTGCTCGCGCTGGGCACCGCCACGCGGTTCTACTTCGTGTCCTGGCTGGGCGAGCGGGTCACCGCCGACCTGCGCGCCGCGGTCTATGCCAGCGTGCTGCGCCAGGACCCGGTGTTCTTCGAGACCCTGCGCAGTGGCGAGGTGCTCTCGCGCCTGAGCGCCGACACCACGCTCATCCAGACCCTGGTGGGCACCAGCGTGTCGATGGGCCTGCGCAACGCGGTGCTGTTCGCGGGCGGTCTGGTCATGCTGCTGGCCACCAGCGCCCGCCTCGCCGGCCTGATCGTGGTGCTGCTGGTGGTGGTGATCCTCCCCATCCTGTTCTTCGGCCGTCGGGTGCGGCGGCTCTCGCGGGCCAGCCAGGACCGCATCGCCGACAGCAGTGCGCTGGCCGGCGAGACCCTGTCGGCGATCCAGATCGTGCAGGCCTATGCCCGCGAGGCCTTCGAGGCGGCGCGCTTCCGGGCGGCGGCCGAGACCGCGTTCACGGCCGCGGTGCGCCGCACCCGGGCACGCGCCATCCTCACCGCGATGGCCATCGTGCTGGTGTTCGGCACCATCGTCTTCGTGCTCTGGCTGGGCGCGCAGGCGGTGCTGCAGGGGCGCATGAGCGCGGGCGAGCTCACCCAGTTCATCCTCTATGCCGGCATCGTCGCGGGCTCGGTGGGCGCGCTCTCGGAGGTGATGGGCGATGTGCAGCGGGCCGCCGGCGCGGCCGAACGGCTGCTCGAGCTGCTCGCGGCGCAGCCGCGCATCCGCGGGCCGCACGATGGCGCGGCCACGCCCGTGCCCGCCCGGGCGGGCGCCGCCCCGGCCGCGGCGCTCAGCTTCGATGCCGGCAGCTTCTGCAACCCCTCGCGCCCTGCCGAGCCCGCTCTCGCCGACCGGGATTTCCGCGTGGCACCGGGCCCGACCGTCGC
>NZ_CEXFHW010000178.1:0-7825 GCF_982640115.1 Quisquiliibacterium sp.
AAGCCGATCACATCGAGCACCGCCACCCCATGCTCGGCGAGTTGCCCGTGCAGCGCGTGGCTGGACACGATCGACAGGCCCATGCCACCGGCCACCGCTTCCTTGATAGCCTCGTTGCTGCCGAGCTCCAGGCGCAGATCGGGCCGGAACTTCTGCCGCTTGAGAAACGCGTCGACCGCCATGCGGGTGCCCGACCCGCGTTCACGCAGGATGAACCGCTGCCCGGCAAGCGCCTCGAGCGGGATGCGCCGACGCCTGACCAGCGGATGGGACTGCCCTGCGATCATCACCAGCGGGTTGGGCATGAACACCGCATCCTCGAGATCGAGGTCGGCCGGCGGCATGGACATGATGTAGAGATCGTCCTGGTTCTCGCGCAGCCGCTGCACCACCCCGTCCCGGTTGAGCACCTCGAGGGCGATGTCGATCTCCGGATAGCGGGCGCAGAAGCTGCCGAGCAGCCTCGGCACGAAGTACTTCGCGGTGCTCACCACCGCCACCCGCAGCCGGCCGCGGGTGAAACCGCGGGTGGCATCGATGCGCTGCGTGAACGCCGACCACTCGTCAGCGATGGCCCGTGCGGTGCGGGCCAGATCATGACCGGCATCGGTCAGGTGCACACGTCGGGAGACCACCTCGTACAGCGGCACGCCAACGGATTCGGTGATCTCACGCAGCTGCATGGAAGCCGTGGGCTGCGTGACATGGCAGGCCTGCGCAGCCCGGCTGACGCTGCCGGTATCGGCCAGCGCAAGGAACAGCCGCAACTGACGGAAGGTGATATTCATAGAATCAGATCTATGTATCGATGTTTATAAATCAATTTTACTCGATGACATTGGGTTCCTAGCATGACCGGCCAAGGAGATTCCCATGACCAACCTTCTCGATCCGGCCATCCTGTTCTTCGTCTTTGGCGTGCTGGCGGGCGCGCTTCGATCCAATCTCGAGATCCCGCCTGCGATCTCGAAGTTCCTTTCCCTCTACCTTCTGATGGCGCTCGGCCTGAAGGGCGGGTTCGCCCTTGGGCAGTCAGCGCTGAGCGGCACCGCGCTCCTCAGCCTGGGTGCCGCGGTGCTGATGGCCTTTCTCGTGCCCGCGCTCGGCTACTGGCTGCTGCGCAACAGGGTGCCGAAACTCGATGCCGCCGCGATCGCGGCATCGTACGGCTCGGTGAGCGCGGTCACCTTCGTCACGGCCATGCAGTACCTCGAATCGCAGCAGATGGGCGTTGGTGGCCACATGGTGGTGGCGATGGTGCTGATGGAGTCGCCGGCCATCATCATGGCAGTGCTGCTTGCCAACATGCTGCGGCAGCGCCAGACCGGCTCGCTGCTTGCCTCGTCGGGCGGTGCCGCCGTGCTCGGCGGGCCGGGCTCAGGCCCCGGCACCTCGATCGGCCGGATCCTGCACGAGTCGTTCACCGATGGCGCGCACCTGCTGCTGCTGGGCGCCATGGCGGTGGGCTATCTCAGCGGCGACGCGGGCAAGACCATGATGGCGCCCTTCTCCAGCGGTCTGTTCAAGGGCATGCTCGCCTTCTTCCTGCTGGACATGGGCCTGATGGTCGCCCGCAACCTGGGCGCGGTGAGCGGCAAGTCGCCAGCGGTGATCGCCTACGCGGCTCTCAGTCCGGTGCTGCACGCCGCGATCGCGCTGATGCTCGCGGTCCTGCTCGGGCTGCCGGTGCCCGACGCCGCCCTGCTGATGGTGCTGTCGGCCAGCGCCTCGTACATCGTGGTGCCGGCGGTGCTGCGCTATGCGATCCCCGAGGCCAACCCCTCCTTGTACTTCGGGCTGTCCCTGGGCATCACCTTCCCGCTGAACATCCTGATCGGCATTCCGCTCTACACCGCGGTGGCCAGGCAGGTGCTGGGCTGAGCCGAAGACCGATCGGATAAAATCCCTGTCACCATGAATACCATCCACCGCACCCGACTGCCCGGCACCTCGCTCGACCACTTCGACGCCCGCGCGGCGGTCGAGGCGATCGCCCCCGGCGCCTACGACAAGCTCCCCTACACCTCGCGCGTGCTGGCCGAGAATCTGGTCCGGCGCTGCGACCCGGGTACCCTCACCGAGTCGCTGAAACAGCTCATCGAGCGCCGTCGAGACCTCGACTTCCCCTGGTTCCCGGCCCGGGTGGTCTGCCATGACATCCTGGGCCAGACCGCGCTGGTCGATCTCGCCGGCCTGCGTGACGCGATCGCCGACCAGGGCGGTGATCCGGCCAAGGTCAACCCGGTGGTGCCGGTGCAGCTGATCGTCGACCACTCGCTGGCGGTGGAATGCGGCGGCTTCGAGCCCGACGCCTTTGCGCGCAACCGCGCCATCGAAGACCGGCGCAACGAGGACCGCTTCCACTTCATCGACTGGACCAAGCAGGCCTTCCGCAATGTCGATGTGATCCCGCCAGGCAACGGGATCATGCATCAGATCAACCTCGAGAAGATGTCGCCCGTGATCCAGGTGCGCGACGGCGTGGCCTTCCCCGACACCTGCGTGGGCACCGACAGCCACACGCCGCATGTCGATGCGCTGGGCGTCATCGCCATCGGCGTGGGTGGCCTCGAGGCCGAGAATGTCATGCTCGGCCGCGCCTCCTGGATGCGCCTGCCCGACATCGTCGCGGTGGAGCTGAGCGGCCGGCCCGGGCCGGGCATCACGGCCACCGACATGGTGCTGGCTCTCACCGAGTTCCTGCGCCAGCAGAAGGTGGTGGGCGCCTACCTCGAATTCCGCGGCGAGGGCGCCGCGGCGCTCACCCTGGGCGATCGCGCGACCATCTCGAACATGGCCCCCGAGTACGGTGCCACCGCCGCCATGTTCTTCATCGACCAGCAGACCATCGACTACCTTCGGCTCACCGGTCGCGAAGACGAGCAGGTGGCGCTCGTGGAGACCTACGCCCGGCATACCGGCCTGTGGGCCGACAGCCTGAAGCACGCCGAGTACGAGCGCACGCTGCGCTTCGACCTCTCCAGCGTGGTGCGCAACATGGCCGGCCCGTCCAACCCGCATGCCCGGGTGGCCACCACCGATCTCGCGGCGCGCGGCATCGCCGGGCCCTGGGAGTCGGTGCCCGGGCAGATGCCCGATGGCGCGGTGATCATCGCCGCCATCACCAGCTGCACCAACACCAGCAATCCGCGCAACGTCATCGCCGCCGGGCTGCTGGCACGCAATGCCAACCGCCTGGGCCTCACCCGCAAGCCCTGGGTCAAGACCTCGCTCGCGCCCGGCTCGAAGGCGGTGGCGCTCTATCTCGACGAGGCCGGCCTCACCACCGAACTCGAGCGCCTCGGCTTCGGCGTGGTGGCCTTTGCCTGCACCACCTGCAACGGCATGTCCGGTGCGCTCGACCCGGCCATCCAGAAGGAGATCATCGAGCGCGACCTGTACGCCACGGCGGTGCTCTCGGGCAACCGCAACTTCGACGGCCGCATCCATCCTTATGCGAAGCAGGCCTTCCTCGCCTCGCCGCCGCTGGTGGTGGCCTATGCCATCGCCGGCACGGTGCGGGTCGACATCGAGAAGGACCCGCTCGGCGTGGTCGACGGCAAGCCGGTGATGCTCAAGGACATCTGGCCCACCGATACCGAGATCGACGCGGTGGTGCGCGCCTCGGTCAAGCCGGAGCAGTTCCGCAAGGTCTACACGCCGATGTTCGACATCCGCCGCGAGGCCGGCAACGCGGTCAGCCCGCTCTACGACTGGCGGCCGCAGTCCACCTACATCCGCCGCCCGCCCTACTGGGAGGGAGCGCTCGCCGGCGAGCGCTCCCTGCGCGGCATGCGGCCGCTGGCGGTGCTGGGCGACAACATCACCACCGACCACCTCTCGCCCTCCAATGCCATCCTCCCCGACAGCGCCGCCGGCGAGTACCTCGCCCGCATGGGCCTGCCCGAGGAAGACTTCAACTCCTATGCCACCCATCGGGGCGACCACCTCACCGCGCTGCGTGCCACCTTCGCCAACCCCACCCTGAAGAACGAGATGGCGGTGGTCGAGGGCAAGATGAAGGCAGGCTCTCTGGCACGGGTCGAGCCCGAAGGCCAGGTCATGCGCATGTGGGAAGCGATCGAGACCTACATGAACCGGCGCCAGCCGCTGATCATCATCGCCGGCGCCGACTACGGTCAGGGCTCCTCGCGCGACTGGGCCGCCAAGGGCGTGCGCCTGGCTGGCGTGGAGGCCATCGTGGCCGAGGGCTTCGAGCGCATTCACCGCACCAACCTGATCGGCATGGGCGTGCTGCCGCTGGAGTTCCAGCCGGGCACCACCCGCAAGACGCTGGGCATCGACGGCTCCGAGACCTTCGATGTGGTGGGCGAGCGCACGCCACGGGCCACGCTCACGCTGGTGATCCACCGCCGCGACGGCCAGCCGCTGCAGGTGCCGGTCACCTGCCGGCTCGACACCGCCGAGGAGGTCTCCATCTACGACGCCGGCGGCGTGCTGCAGCGCTTCGCGCAGGACTTCCTCGCTTCCACCCGTCACGCCGCCTGAGGACCGCCATGGCCCGTGCACCGCAGATCCGCATCCCCGCCACCTACCTGCGTGGCGGCACCAGCAAGGGCGTGTTCTTCCGCCTGCAAGACCTGCCCGAGGCCGCCCGGGTACCCGGCAGGGCCCGCGACGCGCTGCTCATGCGCGTGATCGGCAGCCCTGACCCCTACGGCAAGCAGATCGACGGCATGGGCGCGGCTACCTCCAGCACCAGCAAGACGGTGATCATCGCGCGCAGCAGCCGGCCCGATCATGATGTGGACTACCTGTTCGGCCAGGTTTCCATCGATTCGGCCTTCGTCGACTGGAGCGGCAACTGCGGCAACCTCTCGGCCGCGGTCGGTCCGTTCTCCATCGCCGCGGGCCTGATCGATCCCGCCCGCATCCCGCGCGATGGCATGGCCACGGTGCGCATCTGGCAGGCCAACATCGGCAAGACCATCATCGCCCATGTGCCGATCACCGACGGCCAGGTGCAGGAGACCGGCGACTTCGAGCTCGACGGGGTCACCTTCCCCGCCGCCGAGGTGCAGCTCGAATTCATGGATCCGGCGGCCGAAGAGGAAGGCGCCGGCGGAGCCATGTTCCCCACCGGCAACCTGGTTGACGATCTCGAGGTGCCCGGTGTGGGCACGCTCAAGGCCACGATGATCAACGCCGGCATTCCGACCATCTTCCTGAATGCCGCCGAAATCGGCTGCACCGGCACCGAGCTGCAGGAGGCCATCAATGGCGACCCGGCGGCGCTGGCCCGCTTCGAGACCATTCGGGCGCACGGCGCGGTGCGCATGGGTCTCATCAAGGAGGTGGCCGAGGCCGCCCGGCGTCAGCACACCCCCAAGGTGGCCTTCGTGGCGCCGCCGGCCAGTTATGCGGCCTCGAGCGGCAAGCCGGTCGACGCGGCCGAGATCGATCTCCTGGTGCGCGCCCTTTCGATGGGCAAGCTGCACCACGCCATGATGGGCACGGCGGCCGTGGCCATCGGCACGGCCGCGGCCATCCCCGGCACGCTGGTGAACCTGGCTGCTGGCGGCGGGCCGCGCCAGGCGGTGCGCTTCGGGCATCCGTCGGGCACCCTGCGGGTGGGCGCCGAGGCCAGCCAGGAAGGCGGCGAGTGGGTGGTGCGCAAGGCGATCATGAGCCGCAGCGCACGCGTGCTCATGGAAGGCTGGGTGCGGGTTCCCGGCGACTGTTTCTGAACGGAGGCGTCAGATGAAGATCGAAGGCGGCTGTTACTGCAAGGGCCTGCGCTATGTGGCCGAGGGCGAGCCTCTGGCCTCGCTGCAATGCCATTGCCGGGAGTGCCAGTACATCACCGGCGGCAATCCGAACGTGATCATGGTGATGCCCGAATCGGGCTTTCGCTTCACCCATGGCGAACCGCATGCCTTCACGCGCACCGACATCGAGAACGCGGTCACCCGCTACTTCTGCCCCACCTGCGGCACGGCGATCGGCACCCGATCACCCAAGCGCCCGGGCGCGATCATCCTGAAGGTGGGCACCTTCGACGATCCCTCGGTGTTCCAGCCCAAGGCGGCGATCTTCACCGTCGACAAGCAGGCCTTCCACCACATTCCCGAGGGTCTGCCGGCCTTCGAGCGACGGCCGGGCTGACGCCCGCCCGGGCGAGCCCGCCGACGCCCGACGCGACGACGCCTGGCTCACGCCCGGCGCGTTCAGGAACGACGCAGCGCGGCGAGGTCGGCCGAGAGCCGCGCCAGCACTGGGGCCCACTGCCGCTCCGGCCCCTGGCGGTACAGCCGCGCACCCTGGTACCAGGGACTGTCGTCGCGCCCGAGCAGCCAGCGAAACGCAGGCACATGCGGCAGCAGCACCCATAGCGGCCTGCCCAGCGCCCCGGCCAGATGGGCAACGCTCGTGTCCACGCTGATCACCAGGTCGAGGCATTCGCAGAGTGCGGCTGTCTCGGCGAAATCGGTCAACCTGGCACTGACATCCCGAATCTGCGGGTTGGCCGCCAGCAGGTCGCGCTCCGCGGCCGGGACATCCTTCTGCAGCGACACATAGATCAGCCCGGACGGCAGGTGGGCAATCAGCTGCGACAGTTGCAGGTTGCGACTCGGGTCGTTGCCCTGGGTGGTGCTGCCGCTCCACACCAGCCCCACCCGAGGGCTGCTGTGCGGGCCAAAGCGCTCTTCCCAGGCAGCCACGCGCGGCGGCTCGGCGCGCAGATAGCCGGCGGCCGCGGGAATGCTGTCGAGCGTGGTCTTGAACGCCAGCGGCAGCGACATCAGCGGGCACTGCCAGTCCACCGGTGGCACCGGCTGGCCCTGTTCGAGCAGCTGGTGAACGCCGGGCAGGCTTCGCAGCAGGCCGGCCAGAGGCCGCTGCACCTCGAGAATGACCCGGGCACCCTGCTGCGCCACCCGCTCGACATAGCGACAGCTCTGCAGCGTGTCGCCCAGGCCTTGCTCGGCATGCAGCAGGATGGTCCGGCCCTGCAGCGGCGCCTGGCCGAGCCACAGCGGCTGCGGATAACGCCGGGGCGCCAGCGCGGATGGGTCATCCTGCCAGCGGGACTCGTAGTCGGACCAGCCGCGGGCATAGTCGCCCTGCAGCAGCAGCAGCAGCGCGCGGCTGAAACGGGCCTTGGCATCGCCGGGGCGAAGGGCCAGCGCCTGATCCTGGCTGGCGAGCGCCGCATCGAAACGGCCCAGGCGCTCGAGCACCAGCCCGCGAGCGCCATGCGCATCGGCCAGGCCGGGGTCGAGCGCGATGGCCTGATCGCAGGCCGCCAGTGCCTCGGCCTGGCGGTCGAGTTCGCGCAGCACATGAGCGCGGTTGACATGGATGGCCGCCATCCCGGGCCGCAATGCCAGCGCGCGCTCATGGCTGGCCAGCGCCTCGTCGAATCGCCGCAGCGACTTCAGCGCATTGCCCCGGTTGCTCAGCGCCTCCGGAAAATCCGGCTGCAGGGCGATCGCCTGCTCGTAGGCAGCCAGCGCCTGCGCATACCGACCCAGGGCGGTCAGGGCCACCCCATGGGCATGATGCAGCATCGCCGGCTGCGGCCGGATCGCCACCGCACGCTCGAAATGCCGGATGGCTTCCTCGGGACGGCCCAGCGCCATGCGCAACTCGGCCAGGCTGGCATGCAGTTCGGCATCGTCGGGCCGCAACGCCAGCGCCTGCTCGAAACTGATGATCGCCTCCTGCGGACGCTGCAACTGCTGCAGCACCAGGCCGCGATTGCACAGCGCATCAACATGCTGCGGCTCGATGACCAGGGCCGCCTCGAAGGCCGTGAGCGCCTGCTCGAAGCGACCCAGCTCCGCCAGCGCGTTGCCCAGGT
>NZ_CEXFHW010000179.1:0-7798 GCF_982640115.1 Quisquiliibacterium sp.
TCATTGGCCAGCGTACGGCCGGCCCTGGCATCGAGCAGCATCGACTTGTCGACGATCACCAGCCAGACCAGTCCGGCGCGGGCGTTCTCGAAGCGGCGGGCGCCGGTGCGCGCCTGCACGACCTCCAGGGGCCAGTCCTTGCCCTGCCAGCCGAGCACCAGGCTGCGCCCGTCAGGGGAGATGCGGCGGATGATCACCCGGCGGCCGAGTTCGCAGCGATACAGCCCGGGTTCGAGCGCCATGGGCGCGGCCGGGGTGTCGATCTGCGGCGCCGGCGCGGCGGGCTCGGGAGGCGGCGGTGACGGGGCTGGGGCTGCGATCGGCGGTGGCGCGGGTGCGGGCAGCACCGTGGGTGCCGGCGGCGTCGCAACCGGGGGCGGCTTGGGCGCGCTGGCGCAGGCCGCCAGACCGGTCAGTGCCAGCATGGCCAGCCAGCGCCCGGCCGTGCCGGCCTGGGCGCCCGCGCGCACGCCCGGCGCGGGCCGGGGGCTGACGGTATCGGCCACGAGCACGCTGGCTCAGGTGCGGGCGTCGATCGGCACGAAGCGCAGATCTTCCGGGCCGACATAGTTCGCGCTCGGCCGGATGATCTTGTTGTCGATGCGCTGCTCGATCACATGCGCGGCCCAGCCCGAGGTGCGCGAGATCACGAACAGCGGCGTGAACATCGCGGTGGGCACATCCATCATGTGGTAGCTGACGGCGCTGAACCAGTCGAGGTTGGGGAACATCTTCTTGATGTCCCACATCACGGTCTCGAGGCGGTCCGCGATGTCGAACATCTTGGTGGTGCCGGCGTGCTGCGACAGGCGGCGCGCGACCTCCTTGATCACCTTGTTGCGCGGATCGGCGATGGTGTAGACGGGATGGCCGAAGCCGATCACGACCTCCTTGTTCTCGATGCGGCGACGGATGTCGGCCTCGGCCTCGTCGGGACTGTCGTAGCGCTTCTGGATCTCGAAGGCCACCTCGTTGGCGCCGCCGTGCTTCGGGCCGCGCAGCGCGCCGATGCCGCCGGTGATCGCCGAGTACATGTCCGACCCTGTGCCGGCCACCACGCGGCAGGCGAAGGTGGAGGCATT
This sequence comes from Quisquiliibacterium sp., assembly GCF_982640115.1. NCBI lineage: Bacteria > Pseudomonadati > Pseudomonadota > Betaproteobacteria > Burkholderiales > Burkholderiaceae > Quisquiliibacterium > Quisquiliibacterium sp. The sequence goes on from NZ_CEXFHW010000179.1 coordinate 1,083, forward strand.
GAACTCGTGCTCGGCGTACAGGATGAGCGAGGTGTGCATGGCCTTGACCCAGATCTCGGGTGCTGGCCGGCCGTGCAGCAGGTGCAGGAAGTGGCCGCCGATGGTGTCGTCGTCGGTCTCGACCTCGATGCGCTTGCCGTTGGTGCTGAAGTGGTACCAGTAGAGCAGCATGGAGCCGAGCGAGGCCATCAGCCGGTCGGCGATGTCACGCGCGCCCGGAGTGTTGTGATCGTCCTTCTCGGGCAGCTGGCAGCCCAGGGCCGACACCGCGGTGCGCATCACATCCATGGGGTGGGTGCCGGCGGGCAGGCATTCCAGCACCGTCTTGACGGCCGCCGGGATGCCGCGCATCGCGCGCAGTCGCGCCTTGTAGGCGGCCAGTTCCGCGCGGTTGGGCAGCTTGCCGTGCACCAGCAGATGGGCGATCTCCTCGAACTCGGCCACATCGGCGATGTCGAGGATGTCGTAGCCGCGGTAGTGCAGGTCGTTGCCGGTGCGGCCGACGGTGCACAGCGCGGTATTGCCGGCGGTCACGCCCGAGAGCGCGACGGATTTCTTCGGTTTGGGCCCGGTGGCGGCGGGGGCTTGGCTCATTGGCGAAGGTCCTTTACGGGAAGTGACGGTGGCTGCGCGGTGGCGCGGTTCAGCGCCGGGGCTGCTGGGCAAAGAGCTGGTCGAGCTTCTTCTCGAAGTCCCAGTAGCCGATCGAGTCGTAGAGTTCCTGGCGGGTCTGCATCATGGGCACGACGGCGGCCTGGGTGCCGTCGCGGCGCAGGGTCTCATAGACGGTCTGGGCGGCCTTGTTCATGGCACGGAAGGCCGACAGCGGATAGAGCACGATCGCCACATCGACCGCGGCGAGCTGCTCGACGGTGAAAAGCGGCGTCTGTCCGAACTCGGTGATGTTGGCGAGCACCGGCACCTTCACCGCGCGGGCGAACTGCTGGTACATCGGCAGGTCGGTGATGGCCTCGGGGAAGATGCCGTCGGCACCGGCCTCGGCGCAGGCCACGGCGCGCTCGATGGCTGCCTCCAGGCCCTCGCTGGCCAGGGCGTCGGTGCGGGCCATGATGAAGAAGCTCGGGTCCTTGCGGGCGTCGACCGCGGCCTTGATGCGATCGACCATCTCCTGGCGCGAGACGATCTCCTTGTTGGGCCGGTGGCCGCAGCGCTTGGCGCCGACCTGGTCCTCGATGTGCATGGCCGCGGCCCCGGCCTTGATCAGCGACGCGGTGGTGCGCGCCACGTTGAAGGCCGACGAACCGAAGCCGGTGTCGACATCGACCAGCAGCGGCAGGTCGCAGACATCGGTGATGCGGCGCACATCGGTGAGCACGTCATCGAGGCCCGAGATGCCGAGGTCAGGCAGGCCCAGCGAGCCGGCCGCCACGCCGCCGCCCGACAGGTAGATGGCCTTGAAGCCAGCCCGACGGGCGAGCAGCGCGTGATTGGCGTTGATGGCACCGGGGATCTGGAGCGGCTGCTCCTGGGCGAGGGCATCGCGGAACTTCTGTCCGGGCGTGGTCATGTCGGCCTCCGGGTTGGGGTGGGGCGCCGGCAGCGAGCCGGCGCAGGCGCTGGCGCCGGCAGGGTGCCGGCGCGTCCGCAGCGAGGCTCAGCCCAGCAGGTGCTTGACGCCGTCGCGTTCCTCGAGGAGTTCCTTGAGGGTGATGTCGATGCGCGAGCGCGAGAACTCGTCGATCTCCAGGCCCTGGACCAGGCTGTACTCGCCGTTGGCGCAGGTGACCGGGTAGCCGAACATGATGCCTTCGGGGATGCCGTAGGAGCCGTCGGAGGGCACGCCCATGGTGACCCAGCGGCCGTTGGTGCCGAGCGCCCAGTCGCGGACATGGTCGATCGCGGCATTGGCGGCCGAGGCGGCCGACGACAGGCCGCGGGCCTCGATGATGGCCGCGCCGCGCTTGCCCACCGTGGGCAGGAAGACATCACGGTTCCAGGGCTCGTCGTTGATCATGGCCTTGACCGACTGGCCGCCGATGGTGGCGAAGCGGTAGTCGGCGTACATGGTAGGCGAGTGGTTGCCCCAGACCGCGAGCTTCTCGATCGCGGACACCGGCTTGCCGGTGCGCGAGGCGATCTGCGACAGCGCCCGGTTGTGGTCCAGACGCAGCATGGCGGTGAAGTTGCGCGCCGGCAGGCCAGGGGCGGACTTCATGGCGATGTAGGCGTTGGTGTTGGCCGGGTTGCCCACCACCAGCACGCGGCAGTCGCGGCTGGCGGCTTCGTCCAGGGCGCGGCCCTGCACCGTGAAGATGGCGCCGTTGGCCTCGAGCAGGTCCTTGCGCTCCATGCCCTTGCTGCGCGGGCGCGCGCCCACCAGCACGGCATAGTCGGCATCGCGGAACGCGGTCTTGGGGTCATCGGTGATCACCACGCCGGCCAGCAGCGGAAATGCGCAGTCCTCGAGCTCCATGACCACGCCCTTGACGGCGGGCAGGGCGGCGGTGATGTCGAGCAGCTGCAGGATCACGGGCTGATCCTTGCCGAGCATGTCGCCATTGGCGATGCGAAACAGCAGGCTGTAGCCGATCTGGCCGGCCGCGCCGGTGATCGCGACACGCTTGACGGGTTTGGTCATCAGGGAACCTCGCGTTGGATGCGGTTGGGAACAGCGGCGCGCGGGTGCCTTGGCAGGCCAAGACCGGGCCACGGGTGTGGTTTCGAGGATAGCGGCGTGGTCAGTCCGCTGTCAATCCAGAAAGCTATCTTATATAAGACATATGTTATTGAAATTCCGATTCGCTCTGTGATTCAATGAAGGCATGACCGACCATCGCCCCGGCGTCGAGGCGGCGCGGGCCGATACCCCGCGCTTCAGCCCGCTCTATCGCCAGATCAAGGGCCTGATCACCCGTGGCCTGCAGGCCGGCGAGTGGAAGCCGGGCGAGCCCATTCCGAGCGAGACCGAGCTCGCCGCGCGCTTCGGGGTCAGCCAGGGCACGGTTCGCAAGGCGGTCGATGAACTCGCCGCCGAGAACCTGCTGGTGCGTCGGCAGGGCCGGGGCACCTTCGTGGCCACGCACCACGAGGAGCGCACCCAGTTCCGTTTTCTGCGCCTTCGTCCCGATGATGGCGGGCCGCCCGGGCGCATGGAGAGCCGTATCCTCGAGTGTCGGCGTGTGCGCGCGCCGATCGAGATCGCGCGAGCGCTCGGTCTGCGCGGCGGCGAGACCGTGGTGTTCATCCGCCGCCTGCTTTCGTTCGAGCAGCGGCCCACCGTGCTCGATGACATCTGGCTGCCGGGCGCGTTGTTTCGTGGCCTGAGCGCCGAGCGTCTCGGCGCCTCGGTCGGGCCGCTCTACGGCCTGTTCGAGTCCGAGTTCGGCGTGCGCATGATCCGCGCCGCCGAGCAGCTTCGTGCGGTGGCCGCCGATCGTGAGGCCGCCACGCTGCTGGGCGTGGCGCCGGGCTCGCCGCTGCTGCAGGCCGAGCGGGTCACCTACACCTACCAGGACCGGCCGGTCGAAGTGCGTCGCGGCCGCTATGTCACCGATGCCTTCCACTACCGCAGCGCGCTCGGCTGATGCTGCCCGTGAACCGGACCCGGACCCCGGGCACTGCATTGGTGCGGCGCGCAAAAATGCTTCAGAATACGACCGCCTTTTTGTTGCACCGTTCGAATCTCCGTCCCCGATGAGGCACTGATGTCAGAACTCGCAGGAAACAAGGGGCCGCGGGCCCGTCCTCAATTCCGGAACATCCACGTCTCGCAGATCCTCCAGTACCGTCTCCCCGCCGCCGGGGTCATCTCGATCCTTCACCGGGTCAGCGGCGCGCTCATGTTCCTGGTCGGCCTGCCCTTCGCGCTCTATCTGTTCCAGCAGAGCATCACCTCCGAGATCAGCTTCGATGCCTACCGCGCCATCGTCGGATCGGTGCCGGGCAAGCTGGTCATCCTGGTGCTGAGCTGGGCCTACCTGCACCACTTCTGCGCCGGCATCCGCTACCTGCTGCTCGACCTGCACATGGGTACCGCCAAGGAGCAGGCGCGCACCTCGGCCACGATCGCCATGGGCGCAAGCCTTTTCCTCACCGCGCTGGTCGCGCTCAAGCTCTTCGGGGTGTTCTGACATGACCACCAAGCGAATCGTCGTCGGGGCCCACTACGGCATGCGCGACTGGCTCGGCCAGCGCGTGACCGCGGTGCTGCTCGCGGTCTACACCCTGGTGCTGCTGGTGTCTTTGCTCACCCTGCCCGAGCTGAGCTACGGCACCTGGGCAGGGCTGTTCGCCAGCGGCTGGATGAAGGTGCTCACGCTGCTGGCGCTGCTCTCGCTGGTCTACCACGCCTGGATCGGCGTGCGGGACATCTACATGGACTACATCAAGCCCACCGGCGTGCGCCTCGTGCTGCAGGTGGGCACCATCGTGCTGCTGGCCGGCTATGCCTGCTGGGCGGTCCTGATCCTCTGGAGAGTCTGAGATGGCCGAAGTCCTCAACAACCTGGCCAACAACCTGCCGCGACGCAAGTTCGATGCGGTGATCATCGGTGCCGGTGGTTCCGGCATGCGCTGCTCGTTGCAGCTCGCCGAGGCCGGCTACAGCGTGGCCGTGCTCTCGAAGGTGTTCCCCACCCGCTCACATACCGTGGCGGCGCAGGGCGGCATCGGCGCCTCGCTCGGCAACATGAGCGAGGACAACTGGTACTGGCACATGTTCGACACCGTGAAGGGGTCCGACTACCTCGGTGACCAGGACGCGATCGAGTTCATGTGCCGTGAGGCACCCAAGGTGGTCTACGAGCTCGAGCACTTCGGCATGCCGTTCGACCGCAACCCCGACGGCACCATCTACCAGCGTCCGTTCGGCGGTCACACCGCCAACTTCGGCGAGAAGCCGGTGCAGCGCGCCTGCGCTGCGGCCGATCGCACCGGCCATGCGCTGCTGCACACCCTGTACCAGCGCAATGTGCGCGCCCGCACCCAGTTCTTCGTCGAGTGGATGGCGCTGGACATCCTGCGCAACGCCGAGGGCGACTGCGTCGGCGTGATCGCCCTCGAGATGGAGACCGGCGAGGTCATGATCCTGGAGTCCAAGGTCACCGTCTTCGCCACCGGTGGCGCCGGCCGCATCTGGGCGGCCTCCACCAATGCCTTCATCAACACCGGTGACGGCATGGGCATGGCGGCGCGCGCCGGCATTCCGCTGGAAGACATGGAGTTCTGGCAGTTCCACCCCACCGGCGTGGCCGGTGCCGGCGTGCTCATCACCGAAGGCGTGCGCGGCGAAGGCGGCATCCTGCTGAACAAGCACGGCGAGCGCTTCATGGAGCGCTACGCGCCCACCCTCAAGGACCTCGCCCCGCGCGACTTCGTCTCGCGCTCGATGGACCAGGAGATCAAGGAAGGCCGCGGCGCGGGCCCGGATGGCGATTACGTGCTGCTCAAGCTCGATCACCTCGGCGCCGACACCATCATGAAGCGGCTGCCCTCGATCCGCGAGATCGCGATCAAGTTCGCCAACGTCGATCCGATCAGGGACCCCATCCCGGTGGTGCCCACCATTCACTACCAGATGGGTGGCATTCCCACCAACTTCCATGGTCAGGTGGTGGTGCCCCGCAACGGCAACCCCAACAGCGTGGTCCAGGGTCTGTATGCCATCGGCGAGTGCGCCTGCGTGTCGGTGCACGGCGCCAACCGGCTGGGCACCAACTCGCTGCTCGACCTGGTGGTCTTCGGTCGCGCCGCCGGCAATCACATCGTCTCCAGCCGCCTGAAGGACGAGGCCCACAAGCGCCTGCCCGATGACGCCGGCGATGCCACCCTGGCGCGCCTGGCCCGCCTCGATGGCTCCTCCGGCGGCGAGAACACCCAGGTGGTGGCCGACGAGATCCGCCGCACCATGCAGGCCCACTGCGGCGTGTTCCGTACTTCCGAGCTGCTCAGCCAGGGTGCCGAGCGCATCCTCGAGCTCGATGCGCGCGCCCAGCACATCCACCTCAAGGACAAGAGCAAGGTCTTCAACACCGCCCGCGTCGAGGCGCTGGAGCTGGCCAACCTCACCGAGACCGCGAAGGCCACCATCGTGTCGGCCGAGGCCCGCAAGGAGAGCCGCGGGGCACATGCCCACCGCGACTTCCCCAACCGCGACGACGCCAGCTGGATCCGCCACACACTGTGGTTCTCCGAGGGCAATCGCCTCGACTACAAGCCCGTGAACATGAAGCCGCTCACGGTCGAGACCTTCGAGCCCAAGGCCCGCACCTTCTGAGAAAGCCGCCACCGACATGAGCGCCACCATCGAAGCCCCTGTCGCCGCGCCCGCCGCGGCCGCCACCCGTGTGGTCAAGTTCTCGATCTACCGCTACGACCCTGACAAGGACGAGCGGCCGTACATGCAGAACATCGAGGTCGAGCTGCTGCCCACCGACAAGATGCTGCTCGACGCGCTGATGCGTATCAAGCAGACCACCGATGACTCGGTGTCGTACCGCCGTTCCTGTCGCGAGGGGGTGTGCGGCTCCGACGCCATGAATATCAATGGCAAGAACGGGCTGGCCTGCATCACCAACCTGCGCGACCTCAAGCAGCCGATCGTGCTCAAGCCGCTGCCGGGTCTGCCGGTGGTGCGGGACCTGATCGTCGACATGACGCAGTTCTTCAAGCAGTACCACTCGATCAAGCCCTTCCTGATCAACGACACCCCGCCGCCCGAGAAGGAGCGCCTGCAAAGCCCCGAAGAGCGCGAGGAA
>NZ_CEXFHW010000180.1:0-7762 GCF_982640115.1 Quisquiliibacterium sp.
GTGGGATCAGGCCCGTCAGCACAATCCCGCGCTCTACAAGGGCATCCTGGCGAGCATTCCCTCGGGCCGCATGGGCACCGCCGAGGAGGTGGCCAATGTGGTGATGTTCCTGTGCAGCGACGCCGCCCGCTGGGTCACCGGCCAGACCATCGCGGTCGACGGCGGTCAGATGCTCAGCTGAGCGGGCTGCCCGCCTGCGCCTGCCGCCATGCGGCTGCTGCTGGTCGAGGATGACCGCAGGGTGGGCGAGGCGCTGCGTGCGGCGCTGCGCCTGGAGGGGCATGCGGTCGACTGGGTGCGCGATGTTGCCGCGGCCGAGGCCGCGATCGCCGGCGAGCGCTTCGAACTCATCCTGCTCGATCGCGGCCTGCCGCTCGGCGGGCCGGGGCCGCGTCGCGCCGAGCGTGGCGACGGCCTGTCGCTGCTGCGCGCGCTGCGCGATCGCGGCGACGACACGCCGGTGATCATCCTCACCGCGCGTGATGAACAGCCCGAGCGGGTCGGCGGGCTCGATGCCGGTGCCGACGACTATCTCGTCAAGCCTTTCGATCTCGACGAGCTCGCCGCGCGCATCCGCGCGGTGGCGCGCCGGCATGCCGGCGCGGCCCGCTCCCGGCTGTCCTGCGGGCCGGTGGACCTCGATCCGGTCACCCGCCAGGTGAGCCTGCATGGCCGGCCGGTGACGCTCTCGGCGCGGGAATTCGCGGTGCTCGAGGCGCTGATGCGTCGGCCGGGCGCGATGCTGTCGCGCAGTCAGCTCGAAGACCGGCTCTATGGCTGGGGCGATGCCATCGAGAGCAATGCCGTGTCGGTCTATGTGCATCAGCTGCGCCGCAAGCTCGGCGCCGGCTTCATCGTGACCGTGCGCGGCCTGGGCTACGCGGTGTCGGCCGAGGGCGCGAGCGGGCCCGCAGGCGCGCCCGGCCGGTCGGGGGAACCCGGATCCGACGGCCGCCGCGGCCCTGGCAGCGCATGAACTCGATCCGCCTGCGGCTGCTGCTCGCGCTGGCGGTCCTGCTGGCCGCGGCTGCCACGGTGATGGCCGCGGTCACCTACCGTGGCGTGCTGGCCGAGACCGAAGCGCTGTTCGACTACCAGCTTCGGCAGATCGCGCTGTCGCTGCGTGACCAGGGCGCCATCGACCCGCCGCAGGCCGAGGTGCTCGCCGACAGCGAGCTCGAGGTGGTCATCCAGGTGTGGACCATCGACGGTCGCGCGGTGTGGGCCTCGCGCACGCCGGTGGCGCTGCCCGGCCGCGCGCCGCCGGGCTTCGCCGACCAGCGGGTGGGCGCCGAGACCTGGCGCAGCTTCAGCGTGGTCACCCGGCAGCGCATCATCCAGGTCGCCCAGCCGCTGCCGGTGCGTCAGCGACTGGCCACCGCCGCGGCCTTGCGCAGCATCGCGCCCCTGGCCTGGCTGGCGCCGCTGCTGGCGCTGGCCGGCTGGTGGCTGGCCGGTGCCACGCTGCGCCCGCTGAACCGCGTGGCCCGCGAGGTGCGCGCCCGCGATGCCGATTCGCTCACGCCCTTGCCCGACGCCGGGCTGCCCGAGGAACTCGCGCCGCTGGTGCAATCCCTCAATGCGCTGCTTGCGCGGCTGGGCCGCTCGCTCAGCCTGCAGCGTGACTTCATCGCCGATGCCGCCCATGAGCTGCGCACGCCGCTCACCGCGCTGCGCCTGCAGCTGCAGCTGCTGCAGCGCGCCGGCGACGAGGGCGGCCGCGACGCGGCGCTCGCCGCGCTGGCCGAGGGCATTGCGCGGGCCGCCCGGCTGGTGGAGCAGCTGCTCGCGCTGGCGCGGGCCGAGCCCGGGGCGCCGGTCGCGCCGCGCCAGCCGCTGTCGCTGGCCGACCCGGTGGCCCGCGCGGTGGCTCTGCTCGGCCCGCTCGCCGACGAGCGCGGCAGTCGCATCGAGACCGAGATGGGTCAGACCGACATCGGGGAATCCGGGATCAGCGAGGCCCGACAGCGCAGGGCGCCGGCGGTGCTGGGCGATGCCGATGAACTCGTGGCGCTGGCTCGCAACCTGATCGAGAACGCCCTGCGACATACCCCGCCCGGCACCCGGGTGCGCGTGCAGGTGGTCGGCGAGGGCGACCAGGCGGTGCTGCTGGTCGATGATGCCGGCCCGGGCATGACACCGGCCGAGCGTGAGCGGGCCTTCGACCGGTTCTGGCGCCGCAGCAGCGAAGACAGCCCCGGCAGCGGGCTGGGTCTGGCGATCGCCCGTGGCATTGCGCAGCGGCACGGCGCGCGGCTCGAGCTGCTCGATTCCCCGTTGGGCGGCATGCGCGTCCGGGTGGCGTTCCGGGCGGGTTGACGGCCCGTCTGGCATCGGCGGAAGATCGTCGGGGCGAGTCATACGGCGTCGTTCAATCCCGCAGGTTCAAGCGCCCGAGCCAGTGGTTCGGGCAGGAGTCGACATGGTTACCGGATATCGCTGGTTCCAGGGCGTCACGCGACGCCTCTTCCTCCTCGCTTTGCTGGGCGCGCTGGGTGGGTGCGCCACCGGTATCAATGCGCCACCCGCTAGCCCGGACCAGGACGGGATCCAGGCGTTGCGCTCCCACGAGGGGATGTTTCGTCTCGGTCCGATCACCACGACTTTGCCGGCGTCATCCAAGTCCGGTCAGGTACTGCTGGCGGAATTGGCGCAGCGCCTGTCGGTCACGCTGGCAAATTTCGACTATCTGCAGACCGATCGCAACCGGCCGGCTTACCTGATCACTGCCGTCCTCGAGAAGGCTGAAGCGCCCTTCGGGGGCTTCGACATCAAGTACGAAGCCGCTGTGCGCTATGTGATCACGGATCCTTCCGGCGCCCGGGTGCTCGACAAGCTGGTTCCCTCGGAAGGAGCCGCCAGCGTTTCCGAAAAGCTGATCGGCTGGCAGCGGGGGTATCTCGCCCAGGAGCGGCTCTACAAGAACATTTCTCGTCAGTTCATCGAGGAACTGAACAGGCTGCCGGTACGGTGATGTTGTCATCGGGGCTGCGCCGGTGTGCCCGGCGTGCCTGGCAGGTACCGGCGGTGATGCTGGTCCTGGCTGGCCTGTTGCTGGTTCAGCCCGGTGCGCTGGCTCAAGTCAGAGACCCGGCCACCGAGGGCTACCGGGTTTTCAATCTTGCGCTCTCCTACCTGGATCGCGGCAAGTTCGCCCGATGCCTCGATGTGATCGATCAGGCCGCCGCCGATGATTCGCCCTTCCTGCCCGCCGAGCACAGAACCGCGCTGCGGGAACTGTCCTCACGGATCGCCGAACTCGATGCCAGCATCGTCGTGGCCACCGACCCCAGGGCCCAGCGCGAACTGCGCCGCGAGAAGGAGGGCGCGCGCGATGAACTGGCCGGGCTGCGCGACCGTCTGCTGCGGGAGTATCCGCGGTATGCGGCGGTCAGCCGGATCACCGCGCTCGCGCGCGCGCCGGAGGGGCTGATTCCGGCAGACGCAGCCTTCATCAGCTACCTCATCATTCCGCCCGATGAGCGTGCAGGGTCCGAGCTTCGTTCGCGCCTGTGGGCGTTCGTGCTGCGCGGCACGGCGGCGCCGGTCGCGGTCGACCTCGGGCCTGCCGATGAAATCGACAAGCAGGTCACGCAGTTCCAGCAGCGGCTGTCCTCTGGAGAGGCGGTCCGCCAGGCGATGCGCGGTCGCCGCGCTGCGGGTCCGCTTGCGGTGGCGCCGAAGGGCGGTGCCGAGATGTCGACCGCCGAGCGCGGCACCATGGCCGCCGCGCTCTCGCGCAGCCTCGCCCGGCGGCTGATCGAGCCGCTGCTCGACAAGCTCGAAGGCGCGCGCCAACTGATCATCAGCCCCGACGGTGCGCTTTCCCTGTTGCCCTTCGAGGCGCTCAGGCTTGGCGATTCGTTGCTGATCGAGCGTTTCGATGTCGGCTACGTCCAGTCGCTGTCCATCCTGAACCTGCTCAGGCAACGACAGGTCGAGTACCAGGCGATCCGCCGCCGCGATCTGTTTGCGATGGGAGCGCCGATCTACATGGCGTCTGACCCCGCGCCCGCGCCGGTGCCGGCGCGCGCCCTGCCAGCGCAGTTGTCAGCGAATCCGGCCGAGCCCGTTGCGGGTCGTTCGACGCGCGCCGCCGAGCTCAGCCGCAACTTCTTCGCGTCCCTCTCCGGCAACCTGCAGAATCTGCCCGGAACCGAGGACGAGATCCTCGCCATTGCCCGCCTGTTCCCCGATGGTGAGACCTTCCTGGGGCCCGAGGCCACCGAGGCGAAACTGCTCAGCCTGAACCGGGAGCGGCGTCTGGAGCAGTACCGGTATCTGCACTTCGCTGCCCATGGCTACCTCAACACCGAGGTGCCCGACCTGAGCGCCCTGATCCTGGGGCAGGTGAAACGGGCTCCCGACACCGACGGGTTCATCACGGCGGCCAAGTGGATGACCTACAGCGTCAAGAGTGATCTGCTGGTGCTGTCGGCCTGCGAGACCGGTCTGGGCAAGATCGTGCTCGGCGAGGGCATTCTCGGGCTGCCCTATGCCCTTTATGTCGCTGGCAACCGCAGCACGGCGCTGTCCCTGTGGCCGGTCGACGACGAGGGAACCGCCTTCTTCATGCAGCAGTTCTACGGTGCGCTGAGGGCCGGGCAGGGTCACGCGCAGGCCATGAGCAGGGCCAAGCGGGATATGTTGCGGCATCCCGAGTACCGGGACCCCTTCTTCTGGGCGCCGTTCATCGTCTACGGTCCGTGATCAACACGCCGTGGTGACTCGCTACCAGTTCAACTGTTCGACTTCAATACCCAGCCCGCGCGCGACCTTGTCCAGCGTTGCTTGCCTGGGCTTGCGAGCGCGCTCCATCTGCGCGTAGGCCGCTTGTGAGATGCCGATCCGGGAGGCCAGTTCCGCCTGGGTCAATCCGAGATGCTCACGCCATGCGCACATCGGCGAGACTCCGCGATCGAAGGCGATGTTCACCACCTCGTGTGGCACGACATCTGCCATCGCGCGGCCCCGCATCCGCTGGAACTGGTCGTAAGGCACCACGACGAATGCCGGCTTTCCGTCTTGCCCCAGGATCACCTGAAAGTCAGTACGTGCGTTCATCCCGCTTTCTCACTTCCTCGATGCTGATGATCCGGATGATCCCGTCGTAATCGAAGAAGACCCGGTAGTCGCCCACCCTGAGACGGTAACCGTAGGTGTGGTTGACCAGTGCCTTCACATTCCTTGCCGCTGAGAGATCTGCGAGTTCCTCGGAAACAGCCAGGCGGATGCGCTTGCCGGCGACTGCTTCGATCTTTCGCAACTGTCGCAGTGCCCTGGTGCGCCATGTGATCGTGTTCACCGGGGAGATTATAAGCAATCGATGCTTATTCTGCATCGTCGATCCAGTACGCCTGGCCTCTTTCCTAACCCCGGCCTAACCCTCGCCTCATCGTCGGCTAATCGCGAACCTGCACTGTCCGTCCTGCGCGAATCCCGCGCTCACCGAACAGGAGCCGACATGCCTGACAAGACCCTCCGCGCTGCGCTCGTCGCCGCGGGCATCCTCGCTGCCGGGAGCTCTGCGGCGCTGCTGGCGTCCACCCCCGGCGCGACTGCGCAAGCACCGACACGCGAGGCCTCGACCCCCGTGCTGCTGTCGCGGCCCGACTACCGCGCGATCGTGCGTGCGGCTGGCCCGGCGGTGGTCGGCGTCATGGTCGAGGGGGAGCGCGAGCCGTTTCGCGGCCAGGGCTCGGGCTTCATCGTGAGCGAGGATGGCCTGGTGCTCACGAACGCGCATGTGGTGCGCGACGCGCGTCAGGTGGTCGTGCGTCTGGCTGACCGGCGCGAGTTCAGCGCCCGGGTGATCGGCGCCGACCCGGTCACCGATGTGGCGGTGCTGCGGGTGGCAGCCCGCGGTCTGCCCACGGTGCGTCTGGGGGACCCCCGTGGCCTGGAGGTGGGTGACCCGGTGCTCGCCATTGGCGCGCCCTACGGCCTGGAGCACAGCGCCACCCAGGGCATCGTCAGCGCGAAGGGCCGCTCGTTGCCCGGTGACGCCGTCGTGCCCTTCATCCAGACCGATGCCGCGGTGAATCCCGGCAACTCGGGCGGGCCCTTGTTCGACGGCAGCGGCGCGGTGGTCGGCATCAATGCCCAGATCTTCTCGCGCTCGGGTGGCTTCCAGGGCCTGAGCTTCGCGATCCCGATCGATGTCGCGCTCAGGGTCAAGGATCAGATCCTCGCCACCGGCAAGGCGCAGCATGGTCGCCTGGGCGTGGCCGCGCAGGATCTCGATCAGACCCTGGCCCGCTCTTTCGGTCTGAGCGCGCCCTCGGGCGCGCTGATCTCGCAGGTGCTGCCGGGCAGCGCCGCGGCGGCGGCCGGCCTGAAGCCGGGCGATGTGATCATCGCCGTGGGCGGCCAGCCGGTGCAGCGCTCGGGCAACCTCTCCAGCCTGATCGGCCTGGCCAACCCCGGCGAGCGGGTGATGCTCACGGTGTGGCGTGACCGCGCCACGCGCGAACTGCCGGTGACGCTCGGCAGCGCACCGCCTGCCCCGTCGGCGAGCGCGCCTGCGCCGGCAGCCGATGGCGCTCGGGTGGGTCTGGCCCTGCGCGAGCCCGATGCCGCCGAGCGCGCGCGCCTGGGCCTGCCCCAGGGGCTGCTGATCGAGCAGGCGAGCGGCGTGGCCGCGCGCGCCGGCATCCGGCCGGGTGATGCCCTGCTGATGGTCGAGGGTCAGCCGGTGCAGTCGGTGGCCCAGGCGCGTCGCCTGATCCAGGGCGCAGCCGACGGTGTGGCCGTGCTCATCCAGCGTGACGATGGCCGATTCTTCGTCGGGCTCAAGCCAGCGGCTAGAATGGGCTGATGGATGCCTACCTCCTCGACTGGGCGAATCTGCTCGTCCGCTGGCTGCATCTGATCGCGGGCGTCGCCTGGATCGGATCCTCCTTCTACTTCGTCTGGCTCGACAACCACCTCACCGCGCCTGCCCGGCCGGGCGACACCGACCGCGGCGTGCACGGTGAGCTCTGGTCGGTGCACGGCGGCGGCTTCTACCACAGCCAGAAGTACCTCACCGGCCCGCGCAACGAGCCGCTCACCGAGAACCTGCACTGGTTCAAGTGGGAGGCCTACACCACCTGGCTCTCGGGCATGGGCCTGCTCGCGGTGGTCTACTGGTTCGGCGCATCCACCTATCTCATCGACCGCTCGGTGATGGCCCTCTCGGTGCCGGCCGCCATCGCGATCTCGGCGGCGGTCATCGTGGCGGGCTGGCTGGTCTACGACAGGCTGTGCCGGCTCCTCAAGGAACACGACACGCTGCTCGCCGCGGCCCTGTTCGTGTTCGTGGTGGCGGTGTCCTGGGGCCTGTCGCAGGTGTTCAGCGCGCGCGCCGCCTACCTGCATGTGGGCGCCATGCTCGGCACCCTGATGGTGGCCAATGTGGCCATGGTGATCATCCCGGGGCAGCGCCGCATGCTGGCGCAGATCCGGGCCGGCCAGACCCCCGATCCCGAGCCCGGGCGGCAGGGCAAGCTGCGCTCCGGCCACAACACCTATTTCACCCTGCCGGTGCTGTTCATCATGATCAGCAACCACTATCCGTTCACCTACAGCCACCGTCATGGCTGGCTGGTGCTCGCCGGCATCATGCTGGCCGGAGTGCTGGTGCGGCAGTTCTTCGTGCTGCGCCACAAGGGCATCATCAAGCCCTGGCTGCCGGTGGCGGCCGTGCTGCTGCTCGCGGCGGTGGCTGCGGCCCTCGCGCCGGCCCCGCGCCCGCCGGCGCCGGCGGCAGCCGCTGCGGGCG
>NZ_CEXFHW010000181.1:0-7678 GCF_982640115.1 Quisquiliibacterium sp.
CGGCGCCCCGCCGCGGCGGGGCGTCCCCATCCACGGCGCCGACACCGCCCCACGAGGACCCCACAAGGACCCCACATGCCCGGAAGCAAAGAGATCCGGACCAAGATCAAGAGCGTGCAGAACACGCGCAAGATCACCAAGGCGATGGAGATGGTCGCGGCCTCCAAGATGCGCAAGGCGCAGGAGCGCATGCGTCGGGCGCGTCCGTATGCGGACAAGATCCGCAACATCGCGGCGCACCTGGCCACCGCCAACCCCGAGTACCGTCACCCCTTCCTGGTCCACCACGACTCCGTGAAGGCCGCCGGCCTGATCGTGGTCACCACCGACAAGGGCCTGTGCGGCGGCCTGAACACCAACATCCTGCGGGCGGTCACCGCCAAGCTGAAGGAACTCAGCACCGCGGGTGAGACGGTGATCACCACCGCCGTCGGCAGCAAGGGCCTGGGCTTCCTGAACCGCATCGGCGCCAAGGTGGTGTCGCAGGTGGTCCAGATGGGCGATACCCCGCACCTCGAGAAGCTGATCGGGCCGATCAAGGTGCAACTCGATGCCTATACCCGGGGTGAGATCGACCAGGTCTTCCTCTGCTACACCCGCTTCATCAACACCATGAAGCAGGAACCGGTGATCGAGCAGCTGCTGCCGCTGTCGCCGGAGCGCCTGCAGGAATCCTCGCGCGAGTATTCCTGGGACTACCTCTACGAGCCCGATGCGCAGGCCGTGCTCGATGACCTTCTGGTGCGCTACATCGAGTCGCTGGTGTACCAGGCGGTGGCCGAGAACATGGCCAGCGAGCAGAGCGCTCGCATGGTGGCCATGAAGGCCGCGTCGGACAACGCCAAGAAGGTCATCAACGATCTGCAGCTCACCTACAACAAGGCCCGTCAGGCCGCGATCACCAAGGAACTCTCCGAGATCGTGGCCGGCGCGGCGGCGGTTTGATTCCGGCCGGGCCCGTGGTCATCCAGCCCCCGGAACGCAAGACATTCAGAGACTGAGGAAACAACATGGCTCAAGGGCAAATCGTTCAGTGCATCGGCGCGGTGGTCGACATCCAGTTCCCGCGCGACAGCATGCCGAAGGTCTATGACGCGCTGGTCCTCGGCGATGCCGGTGATTCGCTGGCCGAGAAGGGTCTGACCTTCGAGGTGCAGCAGCAGCTCGGCGACGGCGTGGTCCGCACCATCGCCATGGGTTCGTCCGACGGCCTGCGTCGCGGCATGCCGGTGATCGGCACCGGCAAGGGCATCGAGGTGCCGGTCGGCACCGCCACCCTGGGTCGCATCATGGATGTGCTCGGTCGCCCCATTGATGAGGCCGGCCCCATCGCCACGGAAGAGCGTCGCGCCATCCACCAGGTGGCCCCGAAGTTCGACGAGCTCTCGCCCTCGGTGGAGCTGCTGCCCACCGGCATCAAGGTGATCGACCTGATCTGCCCGTTCGCCAAGGGCGGCAAGATCGGTCTGTTCGGCGGCGCCGGCGTGGGCAAGACCGTGAACATGATGGAGCTCATCAACAACATCGCCAAGAGCTACGGCGGCTACTCGGTGTTCGCCGGCGTGGGCGAGCGCACCCGCGAGGGCAACGACTTCTACCATGAGATGGAAGAGTCCAAGGTGCTCGACAAGGTGGCCATGGTGTTCGGCCAGATGAACGAGCCCCCGGGCAACCGTCTGCGTGTGGCGCTCACCGGCCTGACCATGGCCGAGAAGTTCCGCGACGAGGGCCGCGACATCCTGCTGTTCGTCGACAACATCTACCGCTACACCCTGGCCGGTACCGAGGTCTCGGCGCTGCTCGGCCGGATGCCTTCCGCGGTGGGTTACCAGCCCACCCTGGCCGAGGAAATGGGCCGTCTGCAGGAGCGCATCACCTCCACCAAGGTGGGCTCGATCACCTCCATCCAGGCGGTGTATGTGCCGGCCGACGACCTCACCGACCCGTCGCCCGCCACCACCTTCGCCCACCTCGACGCCACCGTGGTGCTGTCGCGGGACATCGCCGCGCTGGGCATCTACCCCGCGGTCGACCCGCTCGACTCCACTTCGCGCCAGCTCGACCCCAACGTGATCGGCGAGGAGCACTACTCCACCACCCGCCGCGTGCAGACCACGCTGCAGCGCTACAAGGAACTGCGCGACATCATCGCCATTCTGGGCATGGACGAGCTCTCCCCCGAAGACAAGCTCGCGGTGGCCCGGGCGCGCAAGATCCAGCGCTTCCTGTCGCAGCCCTTCAACGTGGCCGAGATCTTCACCGGTTCCCCGGGCAAGATCGTGCCGCTGAAGGAAACCATCCGCGGCTTCAAGATGATCGTCGACGGCGAGTGCGACGCGCTGCCCGAGCAGGCCTTCTACATGGTCGGCACCATCGACGAGGCCTTCGAGAAGGCCAAGTCCCTGTAATTGCCCGACCGCCCCGGGGTTGGTGCCGCACCCAGTGCGGCCGACCCCCGGCGGGCTCCGGAAGGATCCCCCATGGCCAGCACCATTCATGTCGATGTCGTCAGCGCCGAGGCCTCGATCTTCGAGGGCGAGGCGGAGTTCGTCGCCCTGCCGGGCGAAACCGGCGAGCTCGGCATCTATCCACAGCACACGCCGCTGATCACCCGCATTCGTCCGGGCGCGGTCCGCATCAAGGTGGCCGGCCGCGCCGACGAAGAGTTCGTCTTCGTGGCGGGCGGCATCCTCGAGGTTCAGCCCAGCCGGGTCACCGTGCTGGCCGACACCGCCATTCGTGGCCATGACCTCGACGAGGCCAAGGCCGAAAGCGCCAAGAAGGCTGCTGAAGAAGCGATGGCCAACGCCAAGACCGATATCGATTTCGCCCGCGCGCAGTCGGAGTTTGCGGTCATGGCGGCGCAGATCGCCGCGCTGCGGCGACTGCGCGGCAACAGGAACTAGAAGCCAGCGCAGACGCCATCGGCCCGTGGGTCGGTGGCGCCCTCGATCACGCCGCCGGGGTGCACCTGCACCGCGCCCGCGTGGCCCATCATGTCCTCATAGGCGCCCACCACCTGGACATCGTGACCGGCGGCGCGCAGCCTGGCGATCACCGCCGGCTCCACCCGTGACTCGACTTTCAGGTTGGTGCTCTCCTCGCCCCAGGTGCGGCCGAGCAGCCAGCGCGGCGCACTGACCGCGGCCTGCAGGTTCTGCCCGAAGAGCACATGACGGCTGAACACCGCCGCCTGGGTCTGAGGCTGACCTTCACCGCCCATGGTGCCGTAGGCCAGGGTGCGGCCATCGCGCAGCCGGGCCATGGCCGGGTTGAGCGTATGGAACGGCAAACGGCCCGGCCCGAGCTGGTTGGGCCCGGGGCCCAGCGTGAAGCTCGCGCCGCGGTTCTGCCAGTTGACGCCGGACCCGGCCAGCACCACGCCGCTGCCGAATTCCCAGTAGATGCTCTGGATGTAGCTGCACACCCGCCCGGAAGCGTCAGCGGTGCCCATCCAGATGGTGTCACCGGGCAGGGTGGGCTGCGGCCAGGGCGCGGCCCGGCGCGTGTCGATCCGCGCGGCGCGGGCGGCCAGCGAAGCGTCCGACAGGAAGGCCTGCGGATCGGCGCCACGCACCGCCATCAGGGCGGGATCGCCCACATGGGCGTTGCGCCACAGGAAGGCCTGCTTGGTGGACTCCACCAGCCCGTGCAGATGCTCGAAGCCCTCGGCCTCGGTCACGCCCAGTCGGTCGAAAATGCCCAGGATGGCCAGCGATGACACGCCCTGGGTGGGTGGCGGCTGGTTGAAGATGCGGCCAGCCGACACGGCGACCGACAGGGCTGGTACCACCTCGGCACGGCAGGCCTGCAGGTCGGCCAGCCGGACCGGGCTGCCAACGCTCTCGAGATCGGCTGCCATGCTGCGGGCGAGATCGCCCCGGTAGAAGTCATCGAGCCCGGCGCGGCCGAGTTGCTCGAGGGTGTCGCCGAGCCGCGGATTGGCGATGACATCGTTGAGCACCGGCAGGCCGCGCGGTGCGAAGGTCTCGGCAAAGCCGCTCACCTGGGCGCACTCGGCCCATTTGCTGGCGGTGAGCGCCACCTGAGACCGGGTCACCGGCACGCCCTGTCGGGCGTGATGACGGGCCTCGGCGAGCAGCCGCGTCAGCGGCAGCGGCTTGCCCCACGGTGCCGCCACGGCCAGCGCACGCGCCCAGCCACCCACCGCGCCGGCTGCCGTGAGCGCCGCCCGCGATCCGCGGGTGGGGATCGCGGCGTCGCCGTGATCAGCATAGAACTGCGGCGTGGCCAGCGCAGCCGCAGCCCCGCAGGCCCGCACCGCGACCGGATCGCGTCCCGGCTCGGCGATCAGCCAGAAGCCGTCGCCGCCGATGCTGTTCATGTGCGGATAGACCACCGCAATGGCGGCGGCCGCGGCCACCATCGCCTCGACGGCATTGCCGCCATCGCGAAGCACCGAGAGGCCCGCCTGAGCGGCGAGGTGATGGGGGGCGGTCACCATGCCGCCAAGGCAAGTCAGGCTGTGGAGCATCGTCGGTTCCTGGGTAATCGGCGATTATCGCCCTTGACCCTGCCGGCCTGTCGATTGCCCGTCTGTTGCAGTCATGCAAGCGGCCGGGCCTCGCGCAGCCACGTCCCCAGGCTAGATCTCGCGCAGCCACACCTCGCCCACGGTGTGGTCGGCGCGCTTGCGCAGCACCACATTCGCGCGTTCGCGGGTGGGCAGGATGTTCTCGCGCAGATTCAGCAGGTTGATGCTGCTCCAGATCTCGCGCGCCACCGCCACCGCCTCTTCGGGCGGCAGATCCTTGTAGTGGTGGAAGTACGACTGCGGGTTGCTGAACACCGTGCGCTGCAGCAGCAGGAAGCGGTCGATGTACCAGCGCTCGATGTGCGCCTCGTCGGCGTCGACATAGATGGAAAAGTCGAAGAAGTCGGACACGATCACGCTGGGCGTGCGGGTGCGCCCAGGGTCCACCGTGCCGGTCTGCAGCACGTTCAGGCCCTCGAAGATCAGGATGTCGGGTTCCTCGACCGCTTCGGTCTGGTCGGGCACGATATCGTAGCTGCGGTGGGAATACACCGGCGCTTCGACCCGCCGCTTGCCGGCCTTGGTGTCGGCCAGGAACTCCACCATGCGTCGGCGGTCATAGCTCTCGGGGAAGCCCTTGCGCTTCATGAGTCCGCGCTCGAGCAGCACCCGGTTCGGATGCAGGAAGCCGTCGGTGGTGATGAGCGCCACGCGGGGGTGATCGGGCCAGCGCGCGAGCAGAGCCTGCAGCACCCGGGCGAAGGTGCTCTTGCCCACCGCCACGCTGCCGGCCACGCCGATCACGTAGGGCCGGCTGCCCACCAGTCGGCCGAGGAACTCGTCCTTCACGCCGCTCAGGCTGCGCGCCGAGCGAAAGTGCAGGTTGAGCAGGCGAGACAGCGGCAGATAGACATCAACCACATCCTGCATGGACACCTGCTCGGTCACGCCGCGCAGGGCGGTGAGATCGTCCTCGGCAAGGGTGAGCGGGGTGTTGGAGCGCAGCCGTGCCCAGTCGTCCCGGGGGAACTCGATGTAGGCGGAATACTCGGTCTTGCCGCTGCCGCGCAGGGGCGGATCGGGGCGGGCAGCGGGGTCTTCGGCCGGGGCACCGGAGACGGCGGGCAGGGGATCCATCGAAGCCTTTCGATCGTCGATCCGGCATTGTCGCCGGAATCGGGGTTGACGCTGCCGCGACGGCGTCCAGGCCGCTGATTTCAGACCGGATGTTGCATTGCAACAAATCCGCTTGACAGCGCGCCGCGCGTCGGGAAAATGACGATTGTGCAGTGCAGCATCCCTGCGTCAGCGGTCGGTCGTCACCGGCCCACCCACCCCATCCGAGGACACCATGATCAAGACCCCCGAAGACCTGATGAAGCTCCACGCCGAGACCCTGAGCGCCTCTCAGGCCGCCGCCACCCGCGCGCTGGAAGGCTTCGGCAAGCTGGCCGAGCTCAACCTGAAGACCGCCGGCGAGGCCCTGGCCCAGACCAGCGACCAGCTCAAGGCGCTGTTCTCCGCCAAGGACCCGCAGCAGGCCGGTCGCGTGATCAGCGAGATGGCCAAGCCCTCCACCGAGGCGCTCACCGCCTGGGCCAAGGAGATCTATCAGCTGTCCAGCCAGACCGGTGTCGAGCTGAGTTCGCTGGCCGAAAAGCAGATCACCGATGGCAACAAGCAGCTGCTGGCTGCGGTGGAACTGCTCGCCAAGAACGCGCCGGCCGGCTCCGAAGGCGTGGTGCAGGTGCTGCGCACCACCATCGCCACGGCCTCCACCACCTACGACCAGGTCTTCAAGGCCACCCGGCAGCTCGCCGACCAGGCCCAGGCTGGCGTGGCCGCCGCCACCAAGGCCGCGGGGCGCAAGTCGGCCTGAACCGCCCGATCCGGCCGGAGCGCCCAGGGCCCGGTCTGAACCGTCCGGCCCACCCTGGGCGCCCCGGCTCTTCCGTAAGCCGCTTCTGGCGGCCGGGGGCTCGCGGTGTTCCCGGTTAGCATCGTCGGTCGGCCCGCTGCCCGCGGGCCCTTCTCCCGGAGACCGACGCCATGAACGGAGCCGAAAGCCTCGTCCACACCCTGCTCGAGACGGGCGTGGATGTCTGCTTCACCAACCCCGGCACCTCGGAGATGCACTTCGTCTCCGCGCTCGACCGCATCCCCGGCATGCGCTGTGTGCTGGGGCTGTTCGAGGGGGTGGTCACCGGTGCGGCCGACGGCTACTGGCGCATTGCCGAACGCCCGGCCAGCACCCTGCTGCATCTCGGCCCGGGGCTTGGCAACGGCCTGGCCAACCTGCACAACGCACGCAAGGCGCGTTCCGGCATCGTCAATGTGGTCGGCGAGCATGCCACCTATCACATCCCCCTGAACGCGCCGCTCACCAGCGACATCGAGGGCGTGGCCCGGCCGATGTCGCACTGGGTGCACACCAGCCGCAGCGCTGACGACATCGCGACCGACGGACGCGCCGCCGTGGCCCAGGCCCGCACCGCGCCCGGCCGCATCGCCACCCTGATCCTGCCGGCCGACACGGCCTGGGGCGCGGTCTCGGCCGGCGCCGCGGCGCCGCGCGGGCCGTTGACGGTGGCTGCGCCCCGCACCGTGGCCGACGAGCGGGTGGCCGCCGCGGCCCAGGCCCTCGGCCCCGACACCTTGCTGCTGCTTGGCGGCCATGCCCTGCGCGAGTCGCCGCTGGCCCGCGCCGGCCGCATTGCCGCCAAGACCGGCTGCGCGGTGATGTCCGAGTTCGCGGCTGCGCGGGTGCAGCGCGGCGCCGGCCGGGTGGCGGCCCTGCGGGTGCCCTATGTGGTCGAGGCGGCGCAGGCGGCGCTGTCGCGTTTTCGCCGCATCGTGCTGGTGGGCGCCACCGCGCCGGTGGCCTTCTTCGCCTACCCCGACAAGCCCAGCCTGCTCGCGCCGCCCACCTGCGAGTTCATCACCCTGGCCGAGGTCGATGAAGACCTCGATGGTGCCCTCGCCGCGCTGGCCGATCGGACGGGCGCGAGCGCACTCGCGCCGGCCGGTGTTGCCCAGGCCCGCCGGCTTTCGCCAACCGAGCTGCCCACCGGCGCGGTCAGCTCCGAGGGCGTGGCCGCCATCCTGTCGAGCCTGTTGCCCGAGAACGCCATCGTGGTCGACGAGTCGGTCACCTTCGGCCGCGCCTTCAGCGCGGCCACCGCC
>NZ_CEXFHW010000182.1:0-7512 GCF_982640115.1 Quisquiliibacterium sp.
CATCGAAGACCTGGACATCGGTTGTACGGTGGTCGATCCGCAGCAACCCCAGGCGCTGCCCATGCTCGAGGTCGACGAGCCCACCATGACCATGGAGTTCCTGGTCAATGCCTCGCCGATGGCCGGGCGCGAGGGGCGTTTCGTCACCAGCCGGCAGATCCGCGAGCGCCTGGAGCGCGAGCTGAAGAGCAATGTCGCGCTGCGCGTGGACTTCGCCGCCGACTCCGATACCTTCGTGGTCTCGGGCCGCGGCGAGCTGCACCTGACCATCCTGCTCGAAAACATGCGCCGCGAAGGCTACGAGCTGGCGGTATCGCGACCCAAGCCGCGGCTGCGCACGGTCGATGGCGAGCGGCAGGAGCCCTACGAGATCCTCACCATGGATCTCGAGGATGCCAATCAGGGCGCGGTCATGGAACTGCTCGGCCGTCGCCGCGGCGAACTGCGCAACATGGAGTCCGATGGCAAGGGCCGCACCCGCCTCGATTACCGTGTGCCGGCGCGCGGGCTGATCGGCTTCCACAACGAGTTCCTCAACCTCACCCGTGGCACGGGCATCATGAGCCATGTGTTCGACGACTACGGCCCCTGGGCGGGCGAGATCGAAGACCGGCGCAATGGCGTGCTCATCTCGCAGGACGACGGCGCTGCCGTGGCCTATGCGCTGTGGAAGCTGCAGGAGCGGGGGCGCATGTTCGTCAAGCCCGGAGACCCGCTCTACGAGGGCATGATCATCGGCATCCACAGCCGCGACAACGACCTCGTGGTCAACCCGGTCAAGGAAAAGAAGCTCACCAATGTGCGGGCCTCGGGCAAGGACGAGCACATCGTGCTCACGCCGCCGATCGAACTCACCCTCGAGAAGGCGGTGGAATTCATCGCCGAGGATGAACTCGTCGAGCTCACGCCGCGCAGCATCCGGCTGCGCAAGCGCCTGCTGAAGGAACACGAGCGCAAGCGTGCCGGGCGCGAGACCGAGAACGCCTGAGTCCCTGAAACAACACGGCCGCGCGCGCGCCGGAAAATTTTGCACGCGGCCTATTGGCGAGCGCCCAAAGAACCGTCATTCTTGCGTCTGCGTGAAATACCCGGCCCGTGCGGGCCGGTGTGCTGACATCGCGAACATTCCAACCCACTGACGGAGGCATACACATGGCAACAGCCAAGGGTGGCGCCAAGCAAGCTGCCAAGAAGCCTGCCAAGGCACCGGCGAAGAAACCCGCTGCCAAGAAGCCGGCGGCGCCGGCCAAGAAGGCTGCGGCACCTGCCAAGAAAGCTGCGGCGCCTGCCAAGAAGCCGGCGGCGCCCGCCAAGAAGGCTGCGGCACCCGCCAAGAAGGCGGCCGCCAAGAAGCCCGCCCGCAAGCCCAATGCGGCATTCATGAAGCCCCTCACGCCCAGCGCGGCGCTCGCCTCCATCGTCGGCGACAAACCGCTGCCGCGCACCGAGGTGGTCAAG
Organism: Quisquiliibacterium sp.; assembly: GCF_982640115.1. Classification (NCBI taxonomy): domain Bacteria; kingdom Pseudomonadati; phylum Pseudomonadota; class Betaproteobacteria; order Burkholderiales; family Burkholderiaceae; genus Quisquiliibacterium; species Quisquiliibacterium sp. The sequence continues at coordinate 1,459 of NZ_CEXFHW010000182.1, forward strand.
AAGATGTGGGACTACATCAAGAAGGGCGGCCTCCAGGATGCCGTCAACAAGCGCATGATCAATGCCGACGCCAAGCTCAAGGAAGTCTTCGGCAAGGCCCAGGTCAGCATGTTCGAAATGACCGGCCTGGTCGGCAAGCACCTGAAGTGATCCTGCGGTGCTGAGCGCACCGTCGCTTGCCGGCGGTGATGCACGGGGCGGCCTTCGGGCCGCCCTTGTCGTTTCCGGGGCCTGGGCTCAGGCGGTACCGGACCAGTAGCCCGGGCTGGCGTACGCCTGCTTCAGGTAGTCGATCAGAAGGCGCATGCGCAGCGCGAGGTGTCGGCGCTGCGCGAACACGGCGTGAATCGCGTTGTCGGGAGCCTCGAATGTGTCGAGCACGCTTTCCAGCCGTCCGGCCCGCAGCTCGTCGGCCACCTCCCACATCGAGCGCCAGGCCAGGCCCTGGCCGGCCAGGGCCCATTCATGCAGCACCGCGCCGTCGTTGCACTCCATGGCCCCGCTGACCCGTACCGCCTCGACCTTGCCGTTCACGGTGAACAGCCAGCCGCGGGCCTGATTGCCATAGCGTCCGAAGGTCAGGCACTGGTGAGTGGCCAGATCGGCCGGCGTGCGCGGGCGACCGTGTCGCGCGAGGTAGTCGGGGCTGGCCACCACCACCCGGCGGTTGGCGGCAAGGCGCACCGCCACCAGGCTCGAGTCCTCGAGGTGACCGATCCGGATGGCGAGGTCGATGCCCTCGGTGACGATGTCGGCGAGCCGGTCGGAAAGCTCCAGCGAGAGGGTCACCTGCGGGTTGGCCTCAAGGAATGCCGGCAGCAGCGGCGCGACATGGCGGCGGCCGAATCCCGCAGGCGCACTCACCCGCACATGGCCGCTCGCCTGACGCCCGCCGAGCGAGACTGCGCTCTCGGCATTGTGGAAGTCCTCGAGGATGCGCTGGCAGTCCTCGAGGAAGGCCGTGCCCTCCTGGGTGAGACTGACCTTGCGGGTGGTGCGCACCAGCAGCTTGACGCCAAGGCGGGCCTCGAGCGCGTCGATGCGCCGGCCGATGATCGCCGGTGCCACCCCCTCGAGCGCCGCAGCCGCCGACAGGCTGCCGCGCTGGGCCACGGCGGCGAAGGTTTCGATCTGCTTGAATCTGTCCATGGCGGTGCGCGCAGGGCTGCCGGATTGAGTCGCTATGGTATGCCGGGCCGGACCGCGGCGGGCCGGCGCCTCGACACCGCCTGCGCAATGCCGCGATACTGCCGCACACCCCGGCGCGCGCGGTCTGTTGAGGGCTGCGCCCGGATGCTCATCTCCCTGGAGACATGCCATGGCCGAACTGGTGCTGCGCAGCGATCGCGACGGGCTGGTCACGCTCACGCTGAATCGCCCCGACAAGCTCAACGCGCTCACGGTGCCCCTGTTCATCGAACTGCGCGCCCATGTCGAGGCCATCGCAAGGCAGACCGACAGCGTGGGTCTGGTCATGGTGCGCGGCGCCGGGCGCTGCTTCTCGGCTGGCAACGACCTCACCGCGATCGCTGGCGGCGTCGAGGCACCCACGCCCGGCTACCAGTCCGAGACCATCGAGATGCTGGCCAACCTCCCGCAGCCGGTGATCAGCGCGGTGCATGGCCACTGCTACACCGGCGCGCTCGAACTCGCCCTGGCCGGCGATCTGATCGTGGCTGCGCATTCGGCGCGCTTTGCCGATACCCACGGCAAATGGGCGCTGACCCCGCGCTGGGGCATGAGCCAGCGTCTGCCGCGCCGGGTCGGACGATCGCAGGCCAGCCTGATGAGCTTCACCGCGCGCACCTTCACCGGCGAGCAGGCCCTGGCCATGGGGCTTGCCGACGAGTGCGTGCCCGACGAGCGCTTCGATGCGCACCTGCAGGCGCTGGCCACCGAGATCCTGGCCAACTCCTGGTTCAGTCACCGGGCCAACAAGCGTCTGATGCGCGAGACCGACTCGCTGCCGTTGGCGGCCGGTCTGGCCCACGAGAGTCATCGCAGCGAAGGCCGTGGTCCCGACATGCAGCAGCGCATCGCCGCCTTCACCGCCAAGGCCGGCAAGCGCAGCTGAGCGCGTGCGGCCCTTCACCCATACCCCCCACAGGAGACCCCCGATGGCAGCAGCCGAAGCAGTCGCCGACCTCAAGGTCGAAGGCGATGTCGCGATCCTCACCCTCAACTCCCCGCCGGTGAACGCGCTCTCGCAGCCGGTTCGCGCCGGCATCCTCGAGGGCGTGCGCGCCGCGGTGGCCAACCCCGCGGTGAAGTCGGTGGTGCTGATCTGCGAAGGCCGCACCTTCATCGCCGGCGCCGACATCACCGAGTTCGGCAAGCCGCCCCGCGAGCCGGGCCTGAAGGAGGCCCAGGACGCGATCGAGAACTCGCCCAAGCCGGTGGTGGCGGCCATCCATGGCACCGCCCTGGGCGGCGGCCTCGAGGTGGCGCTGTGCTGCCACTACCGGGTGGCGGTGCCCTCGGCCAAGTGCGGCCTGCCCGAGGTGAACCTCGGACTGCTGCCGGGCGCCGGCGGCACCCAGCGGCTGCCGCGCATCGTGGGCGCGGCCAAGGCCCTCGAGATGATGACCTCGGGTCAGCATGTCGGCGCGGCCCAGTGCCTGGAGATGGGCCTGGTCGACGAGATCGTGCCCGAGGGCGAACTGCGCGCCGGCGCGATCGCCCTGGCGCGGCGCATCGTGGCCGAGAACCGGCCGCTCAAGAAGGTGCGCGAGTCCGACGAGAAGATGGTCGCCGCACGCGGCAAGCCCGAGATCTTCGCGGAGTTCCGCAAGGCCAATGCCCGCAAGTTCCGCGGCTTCCTGGCCCCCGAGTACAACATCCGCTGCGTCGAGGCGGCGGTAAACCTGCCCTTCGACGAGGGCATGAAGGTCGAACGCCAGCTCTTCATGGAACTCATGTCGGGCACCCAGTCGGCCGCCCAGCGCTATGTGTTCTTCGCCGAGCGGCAGGTCTGGAAGATTCCTGACGTGCCCGAGGACACCCCGCTGGTGCCGGTGCGCAAGGTGGGCATGATCGGCGCAGGCACCATGGGCGGCAGCATCGCGATGAACTTCGCCAATGTCGGCATCCCGGTCACCCTGGTCGAGTCCCGCCAGGACGCGCTCGATCGTGGCCTCTCGGTCATTCGCCGCAACTACGAGACCACCGCCAAGCGTGGCCGTCTGACCATGGCCGATGTCGACAAGCGCATGTCGCTGCTGACCGGCTCGCTGTCGCTCGAGTCGCTGGCCGACTGCGACCTGATCATCGAGGCGGTGTTCGAGAACATGGCGCTGAAGAAGGAGGTCTTCGCCAAGCTCGACAAGATCGCCAAGCCGGGCGCGGTGCTGGCCACCAACACCTCGGCCCTGGATGTGAACGAGATCGCCACCGCGGTGTCACGGCCCGAGGCGGTGGTCGGCATGCACTTCTTCTCGCCGGCCAATGTCATGCGCCTGCTCGAGGTGGTCCGCGGCGAGAAGACCTCCAAGGCGGTGCTGGCCACGGCCATGCAGATCGGCAAGAAGATCGGCAAGATCGGCGCGGTCTCGGGGGTGTGCCCGGGCTTCATCGGCAACCGCATCCTGCGCGCCCGCTCGCTGCAGGCGCAGGCCATGCTCAACGAGGGCGCCATGCCCTGGGACATCGACAAGGTTCTCTACGAGTTCGGCCTGCCGATGGGGCCGTTCGCGATGTCCGACCTTGCTGGCCTGGACATCGGCTGGTCGCGCGAGACCTCCAAGGGTGCCACGGTGCGCGAGGTGCTCTGCGAGATGGACCGGCGCGGCCAGAAGACCGGCGGCGGGTTCTACGATTACGACGAGCAGCGCAATGCGCGGCCCTCGCCGGTCACCGAGAAGATCGTGCGCGAGTTCGCCGCCCGCGCCGGCAATGCGCCGCGCGAGATCAGCGAGCAGGAGATCCTCGAGCGCTGCGTGTACCCGATGATCAACGAGGGCGCCCGCATCCTCGAGGAGAAGATCGCGCTGCGCGCCTCCGACATCGACATCGTCTGGATCAACGGCTATGGCTGGCCGGTGTACCGCGGCGGTCCGATGTTCTACGGCGACACCGTGGGCCTGGCCCATGTGGTCGAGCGCCTGAAGGCCTACGCGCCCAAGCTCGGTCCGGAGTTCGTGCTCTCGCCGCTGCTGCAGCGGCTGGCCGCCGAGGGCAAGCGCCTGCAGGATGTGAAGTAGGCGGCGCGGCGCCGGGTGGCTGGCTCAGCCACCCGGTGCGGGCGTGCCGGCCGGCCGGCGCATCAGCAGGCGCAGCGGGTCGAGCTCGCCCTTGCGCTCGAAGGGAATTCGGATGGCGAGCGGCCCCCAGGTGGCCGTGCCATGCAGCCGATAGTCGATCTTGCTCAGCGGCAGGCGACGCGCGGCCTCCAGCAGTCGGCCGGTCGGGCTGGTGAAGGCAAGCGTGATCTCCCGACTGCCCCGGGCGGGCAGCTCGAAGGGCGCCTCGGCGGCCACCGCCTGGGCGATCTCGACCCCGCCCACCTCCACGGCGAAGCCCAGCGCGCGGATCGGGAGCGCGCTGCTGTTCGGGTTGGTGGCCGTTACCCGCACATTGAATCGCAGCTGCTCCCGGCTTGCGTCCACCGGCTCCAGGCCGCTCACCGACAGCGTGGGCGGCGTGAGCGTGGGCAGCGGCACCACACCGCAGGCGGCCAGGTTGCCGAAGCCGGCGAGCACGCCAAGCAGCAGCGAACGCCGGCCCTGCAGGGGCTTGGCCTTCAAAGCCGCCCCAATCGGGTCAGCGCCTCGTGCAGAGTATCGTCGCGCTTGGCGAAGCAGAATCGCACCTGGCGGCGGTCGACCGGCGAACGATAGAAGGCCGACATCGGGATGGCGGTCACGCCGATCTCGCGGGTGAGCCACTGCGCGAAGGCATCCTCGGGCAGGTCGGAAATCGCCTCGTAGCTGGCCACCTGGAAGTAGGTGCCCTCGCAGGGCAGCAGATGGAAGCGGGTACCGGCAAGACCGTCGCGGAACAGGTCGCGCTTGCGCTGGTAGAAGGCCGGCAGATCGAGGTAGGGCGCGGGGTTGGCCATGTAGCGGGCCAGGCCTGCCTGGGCCGGGGTGTTCACGGTGAACACGATGAACTGGTGGCTCTTGCGGAACTCGGCGGTGAGCGCGGCCGGCGCCGCGCAGTAGGCCACCTTCCAGCCGGTGACATGGTAGGTCTTGCCGAAGGACGAGATCACGAAGCTGCGCGCCGCCAGCGCCGGCCGGCTGCCGGCCGAACAGTGTGCGCGACCGTCGAACACCATGTGCTCGTAGACCTCGTCGGCGATCACGAACAGGTCGTGCTCGATGGCGATGCGCTCCAGGGTGGCGAGGTCTTCAGGCGTGAAGATCCGCCCGCTGGGGTTGTGCGGCGAGTTGACCAGGATGGCGCGGGTGCGGGGCGTGACCGCGACCTGCACCGCCGGCCAGTCGATGGTGAAGTCATCGCGCATGGGCACGCACACCGCGGTGGCACCGGCCAGGGCGATGTTCGGCAGATAGCTGTCGTACATCGGCTCGATGACGATCACCTCGTCACCGGCCCGCACCACCGCCATGATCGCGGTGAAGATTGCCTGGGTGGCCCCGGCGGTGACCGTGATCTCGGTGTCGGGGTGGTAGCGCGCGCCGTAGAGCGTGGCCAGCTTGGCGGCGATGGCCTGCCGCAGCTCGGGCACCCCGCTCATCGGGGGGTACTGGTTGCGGCCCTCGCGCATGGCCTGGCTGACCGCGTCGAGCAGTGCCGGGTCGCAGTGGAAGTCCGGAAAGCCCTGACCGAGATTGACCGCGCCGTGCTCGGCGGCGAGCGCCGACATGACCGTGAAGATGGTCGTGCCCACCTCGGGGAGCTTGCTCTGGATGACGGGGGCGGCGGGTGCGTTCATGGCGGCTCGGGCAGGGCGCAGGGCGGCTGATTATAGGCAGCGTCGAACTGAAGCGGCGTCAGCACCCGCAGGCCGTGCCGGGCCCGGGCCTGCCTGCCCAGCCGCAGCAGCGCGCGGTCCTTGCTGATCAGCCAGCCTGCGCGCAGGTGGCAGGCCAG
>NZ_CEXFHW010000183.1:0-7511 GCF_982640115.1 Quisquiliibacterium sp.
TTCGCTGGTGCGCCTGGCGCAGTCGGGTCTCATCTATCACTACGCGGTCGTGATGATCGCCGGCGTGGCGGTGCTGCTCTGGTGGTTCGTGCCCCTGATCAAGCGCTGAACGATTCTGGAGTCCTCTTTCGCCATGAGTGCCGGTTTCCCCTTCCTGAGTGCCGCGATCTGGATCCCGATCCTGGTCGGCGGCTTCCTGCTGGCGGTGGGCAACGACCGCAGCCGCGGCGTGGTGCGCGGTGTGGCCCTCGCCGGCGCGCTGCTCGGGCTGCTGCCCACGCTGTCGATCGTCGCCGGCTTCGACGGCAGCACCGCCGATTTCCAGTTCACCGAGAAGCTGCCCTGGATCGAGCGCTTCGGCGCCCACTACCACCTGGGCGTGGACGGCCTGTCGATGTGGTTCGTGCCGCTCACCGCCTTCATCACGGTGATCGTCGTCATCGCCGGCTGGGAGGTGATCGAAGACCGTGTCGCGCAGTACATGGCCGCGTTCCTGATCCTCTCGGGGCTCATGATCGGCGTGTTCAGCGCCCTGGACGGCCTGCTGTTCTACGTGTTCTTCGAGGCCACCCTCATCCCGATGTACATCATCATCGGTGTCTGGGGCGGCCCCAACCGGGTGTACGCGGCCTTCAAGTTCTTTCTCTACACCCTGCTCGGCTCGCTGCTCACGCTGGTCGCGCTGATCTACCTCTACCTCAAGTCGGGTTCCTTCTCGATCCCCGACTGGCATGCCCTGCCGCTGAGCATGGCCGAGCAGGTGCCGATCTTCCTCGCCTTCATGGCCGCCTTCGCGGTCAAGGTGCCGATGTGGCCGGTGCACACCTGGCTGCCCGATGCCCACGTTGAGGCGCCCACCGGCGGCTCGGTGGTGCTGGCGGCCATCATGCTCAAGCTCGGCGCCTACGGCTTCCTGCGGTTCTCCATGCCGATCGCGCCCGATGCCAGCCACGAGCTGGCCGGCTTCGTGATCACCCTGTCGCTGATCGCGGTGGTCTACATCGGCCTGGTGGCGCTGGTGCAGACCGACATGAAGAAGCTGGTGGCCTACTCCTCCATCGCGCACATGGGCTTCGTTACCCTGGGCTTTTTCATGTTCAACCCGCTCGGGGTGCAGGGCGCCATCCTGCAGATGATCTCGCACGGCTTCATCTCCGGCGCCATGTTCCTGTGCATCGGCGTGCTCTATGACCGCATGCACTCGCGGCGCATTGCCGACTACGGCGGCGTGGTCAACACCATGCCCATGTTCGCGGCCTTCTTCCTCTTCTTCACCATGGCCAACTGCGGTCTGCCGGCCACCTCCGGCTTCGTGGGCGAGTTCCTGGTGATTCTTGGCGCGGTGCAGTTCAACTTCTGGATCGCCTTCGGCGCAGCCGCCACGCTGATCCTCGGCGCAGCCTATTCCCTGTGGATGTACAAGCGGGTGGTGTTCGGTGCCGTGGCCAATGAGCAGGTGGCCCAGCTCAACGATGTCAACCGCCGCGAGTTCTGGATGCTTGCGGTGATGGCGGTGGCGGTGCTCTGGATGGGTGTTGCGCCCCGACCGATGACCGATGCCACCGATGCCTCGGTGACGGCGCTGCTCAAGCACGTCTCGGTCTCGAAGATCAGGTGATCCCGATGGACAAGCTCAACCTGCTCGCGGCCCTGCCCGAGATCGTGCTGCTGCTGGTGGCCTGTGTGGTGCTGATCGCCGATGTGGTGCGCGGCCGTGGCGCTCCGGTGTCTGGCATCGACCGCCTGGCCCTGATCGCGCTCTTCGCGCCTTTCTTCGCCGTGCTCTCCCAGACTGGCTCGCCCACCGAGTACGCCTTCAACGGCATGTATGTGGCCGACGAGTTCGCGCGGCTGCTCAAGCTGTGCGCCTGCGTGGCCACCGCGGTCACGCTGCTCTATGCCCGCGCCTACATCGCCGAACGGCAGATGTACCGTGGCGAGTTCTACACCCTGGCGCTGTTCTCGCTGCTCGGCCAGATGGTGATGATCTCGTCGAACAACCTGCTGGTGACCTACATGGGGCTTGAGCTTATGTCGCTCTCGCTCTACGCGCTGGCCGCGCTGCGGCGCGACTCCGGCCGGGCCACCGAGGCCGCCATCAAGTACTTCGTGCTGGGCGCGCTGGCCTCGGGCTTTCTGCTCTACGGCATGTCGATGCTCTACGGCGGAACCGGCAGCCTCGACCTGCCCGATATCGCCAAGGCGATCGCCACCGGTCAGGCCAACCGCACCGTGATGGTCTTCGGGGTGGTGTTCATCGTGGCGGGTCTGGCCTTCAAGTTCGGCGCGGTACCTTTCCACATGTGGGTGCCCGACGTCTATCACGGCACGCCCACCGCGGTCACCCTGCTCATCGCCGGCGCGCCCAAGCTCGCGGCCTTCGCGATTGCCTTCCGCATCCTGGCCGAGGGCCTGATCGGCGTGGCCGCCGACTGGCAGCAGATGCTCACCGTGCTCTCGGTGGCCTCGCTGGTGGTGGGCAACCTGGTGGCCATCGCCCAGACCAACCTCAAGCGCATGCTCGCCTACTCCACCATTGCGCAGGTGGGCTTCGTGCTGCTCGGGCTGCTCTCGGGCGTGGTCGGCGGAGACCCGAAGGGTGCGCCCGAGGCCTACAGCGGATCGCTCTTCTACATCATCACCTATGTGCTCACCACGCTGGGCACCTTCGGTCTGATCCAGATGATGGCGCGCGCCGGCTTCGAGGCCGAGGAGATCTCCGATCTGCGCGGCCTGAACCGGCGCAGCCCCTGGATGGCGCTGGTGGCGCTGGTGCTGATGTTCTCGCTGGCCGGCATTCCGCCCACGGTGGGGTTCTACGCCAAGCTGGCGGTGATCCAGTCGGTGGTGGCGGCGGGCATGATCTGGCTGGCGGTGCTGGCGGTGCTCGCCTCGCTGGTGGGCGCCTTCTACTACCTGCGTGTCGTCAAGACCATCTACTTCGACGAGCCGGAAGACACTGCGGTGCTGGCGCCCGGCGCGGCCGCCCGCGCGGCCATGGGCGTGAACGGCGCGCTGGTGCTGCTGCTGGGCGTGCTGCCCTCGCCGCTGATGAGTGCCTGTCTGAACGCCATCCGCCAGGCGCTGGCGAGCTGAGTCCGGCGAACCGCATGAGCAGCCGCCTCGAGGAGACCACCCTGGCCAGCGAGGTGGCCTACGAGGGGCACTTCCTCAAGATCCGCCGTGACCGGGTTCGCATGCCCGATGGCCGCACTTCCGGCCGCGAGTATGTGGTTCACCCGGGCGCTGCGGCCATCGTGCCGCTCTTTCCCGATGGCCGCGTGCTGGTCGAGCGCCAGTTCCGCTACCCGCTGCGCAGCACCTTCGTCGAGATCCCTGCGGGCAAGCTCGACCCGGGCGAGACCTCGCTGCAGACCGCGCGGCGTGAACTCACCGAAGAGACCGGTTACCGGGCCCGCGAGTGGGCGCTGCTCACCCGCATCCACCCGGCCATCGGCTTCGCCGACGAGTTCCTGGACATCTTTCTGGCTCGTGATCTCGAGCAGGTCGGTCGCCAGCTCGACGAGGGCGAGTTCCTCGAGATCGACATCGTCACCCTGGGCTGGCTGATGGATGAACTGCGCGCCGGCCGCCTCACCGATGTCAAGACACAGATCGCCGTGCACTGGCTCGATCGCCTGATGAGCGGCCAATGGGACTGGCCCGCCTTCGATCTCGGCTGACTCTGCCTGCCGTGCCCACGCGGCGCATCCTGGGCCTGGCAGCGGGCCTCTTGTGTCTGATGCTCGGTCTGGCCGGTTGTGTGACCCGGCCTGCGCCGGTGCCGCTGAGGCTGCTTGCGTTCAATGACTTCCACGGTCATCTGCTTGCGGCCGAGAGCGGCACGGTGGACGTACCTGATCCGCAGGACGGCACCCCACGCCGGCTGCGGGCCGGGGGCGCAGCCCATCTCGCTGCCCTGATCGCGCAGCGCCGCGCCGGCGTGCCGCATGCGCTGGTGCTGTCCACCGGCGATCTGGTGGGGGCCAGTCCGCTCACCTCGGCGCTCTTTCGTGACGAGCCGACCATCGAGGTGATGAACCTCATCGGGCTGGACGCCAATGTGGTCGGCAATCACGAGTTCGACAAGGGCGTGGCCGAGCTCATGCGGCTCATTCGCGGCGGCTGCGCGGCGCCGGTGCCCGAGTCGCCCCTGGACAGCTGCGCCGGGCCCGAGGGGCGGTTCCCGGGCGCGCGCTTCACCATGCTCGGTGCCAATGTGGTCGATGCGGCTGGCCAGGCGGTGTTGCCGCCGGCGCTGGTCCGGCGCATCGGACCGGTTCGCGTTGGTCTGGTGGGTGCGGTCACCCGCACCACGCCCACCATCGTGTCGCCTGCGGGGGTGAGCGGGCTGCGCTTCGAGGATGAGGCGCAGGCCATCAACCGGCAGGTGAGGGCGCTGCACGAGCAGGGCGTGGAGGCGATCATCGCGCTGGTGCACGAGGGCGGCGCGGCGCAGGCCGGGCCCGGCCACGAGGGCGATTGCAGCCAAGCGCGCGGCGAGATCTTCCAGATCATCGACCGGCTCGACCCTGCCGTCGATCTGGTGCTCTCCGGGCACACCCATCAGGTCTACAACTGCGTGCGCCGAGGCATTCGGGTGATTCAGGGCGGCTCCTACGGCCGGTTGCTTTCCGAGGTCGATCTGCTGCTCGATCCGGCCAGTGGCGATGTGATCCGCGGTTCGGTGCGGGCGATCAACCGGCCCGTGGCCAATGGCCTGGATACCCGGGCGGCGGATCGCGGGGCAGTGGCCGTCGTTCCCCCGGATGCCGCGGTGGCCGCCCGGGTAGCCCACTATGCGGCGCTGGCCGCGCCGCGCAGCGCGCGCGAGGTGGGCCGCCTGCTCGCGCCGGCAACGCTCGCGGCCGCGCCCGGTGGCGACAGCCCCGCGGGCAGGCTGGTGGCCGATGCCCAGCTCGCCGCCACCCGTGGCGCGGCCGAGGGCGGCGCGCAGATCGCGCTGATGAACCCCGGTGGGGTGCGGGCGGAACTGCGCCCGCGAAACGCCGAGGGTGTTGTGAGCTATGGCGACGCCTTCGCGATGCAGCCCTTCGGCAACAGCCTGGTCACCATGAGTCTGAGCGGCGCGCAACTGCTGGCCGTGCTCGAGCAGCAGTGGGCCGGTGTGAACCGTGACCGGGCGCGAATCCTCCAGCCCTCCGCCGGCTTCCAGTACCGATGGGAGGCGCGCGCGCCGGCCGGCGCCCGGGTGGTGCCCGGCTCGCTCAGGCTGCATGGCGAGCCGATCGAGCCGGCGCGCAACTACCGGGTCACCGTCAACAGCTTCCTGGCGGAGGGCGGTGATGGCTTCAGCCTCTTCACCGAGGGCAGGGAGCGCCTCGGTGGCGCACAGGATCTCGATGCCCTGCTTGCCTGGCTGCGCAGCCGGTCGCCGCTCATGCCCGAGACGACACCCCGCATCGAGCGGGCCGACTGAGCGCGATGACCGAGCGGGCAGCGTCGCCCCGGCCGCCGATTCCGCGCGGCGTCTGGGTGCTCGGCTTCGTCAGCCTGTTCATGGATGTCTCCTCCGAGATGATCCACAGCCTGCTGCCGCTCTTCCTGGTGAGCGGGCTGGGCGCAAGCATGCTCATCGTGGGGGTGGTCGAGGGCATGGCGGAGGCCACCGCGCTGGTGGTCAAGATTTTCTCGGGTGCGTTGAGCGACTGGATCGGTCGTCGCAAGGGCCTGGCCCTGCTCGGCTATGGCCTGGGGGCTGTCGCCAAGCCGCTGTTCGCGCTGGCGGGCGGGGTGGGTCTGGTGATTGCCGCCCGCTTCATCGACCGCGTCGGCAAGGGCATCCGCGGCGCGCCGCGCGATGCGATGGTGGCCGATCTCAGTCCGCCGGCGATTCGGGGCGCGGCGTTCGGCCTGAGGCAATCCCTCGACACGGTCGGCGCCTTCAGCGGCCCGCTGCTGGCCACCGCGCTGATGCTGTGGTGGGCGGGTGATTTCCGGGCAGTGTTCTGGGCTGCCTGCCTCCCGGCGCTGATCTGCGTGCTGCTGCTGGCCGTGGGTGTCAAGGAGCCCGAACGCCCTCCGGCCCCACCGGCTGGCAACCCCCTGCGGCGCGAGGCCCTGGCCCAGTTGGGCGCGCCTTTCTGGCGGGTGGCGCTGGTGGGCGCGGTCTTCACGCTGGCGCGGTTCAGCGAGGCCTTCCTGGTGCTGCGCGCGCAGGACCTCGGCATGACGATCGCGCTCGTGCCGCTGGTGATGGTGGCGATGAACCTTGCCTATGCGGTGTGCGCCTTCCCCTTCGGTCGCCTGGCAGATCGCGTCGACCATCGTCTGCTGCTTGCAGCCGGCGTGATGGTGCTGGTGATTGCCGATTGCCTGCTCGGTCTGGCCGATCATCTCGCCGTGCTGCTGGCCGGCGTGCTGCTCTGGGGCGTGCACCTCGGTATGACCCAGGGACTGCTGTCGGCCATGGTGGCCGAGGTGGCGCCCGCGCATTTGCGCGGCACGGCCTTCGGTCTGTTCAACCTCGCCTGCGGCGCGGCCATGCTGCTGGCCAGTGTGCTGGCCGGCGCCCTGTGGGATGCCTTCGGTGCGAGGGTCACCTTCCTGGTTGGCGCGGCGCTGTGCGTGCTGGCCTTGCTCACGATCGCCACGCTGCGCGCGCCGCGGCGTTCGGGCTGAGGCCGCGGCCGCTGCGGTATAGTCAGACCGGTTCCGGAGGGTTGGCAGAGCGGTCGAATGCGGCGGACTTGAAATCCGTTGTAGGGCAACCTACCGGGGGTTCGAATCCCTCACCCTCCGCCAGTTGAATCCCCCTCAACCGCTCCTTGCCCAAGGCGGGTTTGCAAGTGGTTGATCCGGTTGAGTTTTTCGGCTGCATGCGAGTACGCGGGATTCAAGCGCGCTCGGCAATGCCGTACCGACTCCGACTTGAGACGGCGATCGTCTCAGCGGCTCCTGACAGAGACGGGTTCGAACTGGATCCGTACTGTGGACGCTCGCAACCTCGTCGCTCTGCGGATCTCACTCCAGGCGCTCGAAGTTCGTGGTGGTGTCCAGTTGGCCGAAAAGCGACCACCACTTATTCATAGCAGGCATACGCCCTCACGACCTTTCCTGCTTCGCTGAACTCAAAAGTCTCTGCGACCGATTGATGGCGATGATTCCGATAAAGGACTGTCACGGTTTGAAAGCCAATCAGCACCTTGTCGAGTTCGAATTGCAGTTCGGGCTGTGCTGCGAGGCCTGCGCTCCAGTAGCTGCGCAGTGCTTCTCGTCCAATGACCCGGCCATTGCCGGTACGCTGCGCCGCGACGGGCGAAAGGAACGCGACATCGTCACTGTAGTGGGAAAGGATCGCGTCAATGTCATGGCTGTTCCAAGCGCTGATCCAGTGTGCGGCAAAGGCTTCAGCCGAAGTGCGTGACGCGTTGTTCATTGAAGTACCTTGGTTCAATTGGCGGCCGGTTGAGAGAGCGACGCATGAAGCCTCAACCCCAGCGCTGCAATGACCTTCATGATCGTCGCGAACTCGGGGTTGCCGTCAGTTC
>NZ_CEXFHW010000184.1:0-7502 GCF_982640115.1 Quisquiliibacterium sp.
CTTCGATGCCGTTGATGGCGATGATGTCGCCAGCCTGCGCCTCATCGACCACCTCGCGCTCGAGACCCTTGAAGCGCCGCACCTGGTTGACCTTGCCGCTCACCGGGGCACGCCCGGTGACGGCCGGATCGCCGAACATCACCAGCACCTGCTGGCCGGTGCGCACCCGGCCGCGCGCCACCCGGCCAATCCCGATCTTGCCGACATAGCTGGAGTAGTCGAGCGCCGAGATCTGCAGCTGCAGCGCGCCCTCGACATCGTCGGCGCGGGCCGGCACATGCGCGAGAACCGCCTCGAAAAGCGGCGCCATGCTCAGGCCCATCGCCTGGGCCGCGGCCGCGCCGTCGACCCCACCCGCGGGCAGGTCGCGGATGGCCGACAGGGCGAAGCCGTTGACCGCAGAGGCATAGACCACCGGAAAGTCGAGCTGCTCCTCGGTGGCGCCAAGCTTGTCGAAGAGGTCGAAGGTCTGGCTCACCACCCAGTCGGGGCGGGCACCCGGGCGATCGATCTTGTTGATGACGACGATGGGACGCAGGCCCAGCGCCAGTGCCTTGCGGGTGACGAAGCGGGTCTGCGGCATGGGGCCTTCGACCGCGTCGACCAGCAGCAGCACGCCATCGACCATCGAGAGCGCACGCTCGACCTCGCCGCCGAAGTCAGCGTGACCGGGGGTGTCGACGATGTTGATCCGGGTGCCGTCGTATTCGACCGCGCAGTTCTTGGCGAGGATGGTGATGCCACGCTCGCGCTCGAGGTCGTTGCTGTCCATCACGCGTTCGGCCACCTGCTGGTTGGCGCGGAAGGTTCCCGACTGCCGCAGCAGCTGGTCGACCAGGGTGGTCTTGCCGTGGTCGACGTGGGCGATGATCGCGATGTTGCGGATCGGGGTGGTCATGAGGGACTCGTTGGGTTGATGCAAAAGGGAAGGAGACGGCGCGGCGCGAGCAGCCCGTCGTCGTACTGGCCGGTGCCGATCAGGCGCGCACCGTGGTAGACGCGCACCCGCTGACCGCTGTCCGGCGCGCAGGCCCGATCGGGTTCCGCGCGGGTGTTGGCGGCCAGCCGCAGGCGCTGGCCGTGCAGGAAGCGGCGTGCATGCGGCTCGTCGAGCACCAGCGGCGGCAGTCCCGCCACCAGCGTGTCGGCCGGCCGCAGCAGCGCCAGCCGCTCGGGCAGGTCGAGGGATTCGAGCAGGGCCAGCGTCACCGCGCCCTGCAGGCCGAGCCCACCGACGCGTTCGCGCCGCAGCGCCACGAGATGCGCGCCGCACCCCAGGCGCTCGCCGATGTCCTGGGCCAGCGTGCGGATGTAGGTGCCCTTGCCGCAGCGCACCGAGATCTCGGCCCGCAGCGAACCGGGCTCACCCTCGGCCACGCCGGGCACCGGCTCGAGGCCGAGCAGCTCGATGGCATCGATGTGCACCGTGCGCGGCGCGCGCTCGAGCTCGATGCCTTCGCGGGCATACTCGTAGAGCGGTCGGCCGTCGCGCTTGAGCGCCGAGAACATCGGCGGCACCTGCTCGATGCGCCCGACATGGGCGGCACAGGCCTCGCGCAGCGCCGCCTCGCTGACGGCCACCGGCCGCCGGCGAAGCTCGCGCCCTTGCGCATCGGCGGTGTCGGTGACGATGCCCATCAGCATCGTGGCGCGATAGCCCTTGTCGGCTTGCAGGCTCTCATGCGAGAACCGGGTGGCCAGCCCGAAGGCCAGGGGCAGCAGGCCGGTGGCCATCGGGTCGAGCGTGCCGCCATGGCCAGCCTTGCGCGCGCCGAGCAGCCGCTTGACGCGGTTGAGCGCGTCGGTCGAGCCCCAGCCCGCCGGCTTGTCCAGCAGCATCACGCCGTCGATGTCCTGTGTTTCCTGGCGATTCATGATCGGGCGGCGTGGCCGCGGGTAGGACGCGGCGCAGGCCGCGGTGAAGCATGAGCGGCCGGGATGACCGGCCGAAGACGACCCGCCGAGCGGGTCAGTCGCGGGCCTGTACCGAGTTGGCCGCGTCGATGAGCGCCGACATGCTCGCGCCACGCCCCACCGAAGGGTCGTGGACGAAACGCAGTTCCGGCGTGGTGTGGATGCGCACCCGCCTGCCGAGCTGCGAGCGCAGAAAGCCCGCCGCGCGGCGCAGCCCCTGGAGCGTGAGCTCGAGCGTGGCCGGGTCGTCGGGGAGCACGCTGAACCACACCGTGGCATAGGCGTAGTCGGGCGTGAGGTCGACACCGGTGAGGGTGACCAGACCCACCCTGGGATCCTTGAGCTCGCCGCGGACCATCTCGGCGAGCTCGTGGTGGATCTGCTCGGCCACGCGCGCGCCGCGGCCGCTGCCGCCGGGTTTGTGGCGGGTCATAGGCTGCGAGCGACCTCCTTCACCTCGAAGGCCTCCAGCTGGTCGCCTTCCTTGATGTCGTCGTAGCCGCGCAGCGACAGGCCGCACTCGAAGCCTTCCTTGACCTCGCGGACATCGTCCTTGAAGCGCTTGAGGGACTCGAGCTCGCCCGTCCAGATGACGGTCTGGTCGCGCAGCAGGCGGATCTTGGAATTGCGGCGCACCAGACCCTCGGTGACCATGCAGCCAGCGATCGTGCCCACCTTGGAGATGCGGAAGATCTGGCGGATCTGAACCATGCCGGTGATCTCCTCGCGCTGTTCGGGCGCGAGCATGCCGGACATGGCCAGCTTCACGTCATCGACCGCCTCGTAGATGATGTTGTAGTAGCGGATGTCGATGCCGTTGGACTCGGCAAGGCGCTTGGCCTGCTGGTCGGCGCGCACATTGAAGCCGATGACCACGGCCTTGGACGCGGTGGCGAGGTTGATGTCGCTCTCGGTGATGCCGCCCACCGCCGAGTGAACCACCTGGACCTTGACCTCGTCGGTGGAGAGCTTGGCCATCGCGTGGACGAGCGCCTCCTGCGAGCCCTGGACATCGGACTTGATGATCAGCGAGAGGGCCTTGGCGGCACCCTCGTTCATCTGCTCGAACATGTTCTCGAGCTTGGCGGCCTGCTGGCGGGCGAGCTTGACATCGCGGAACTTGCCCTGACGGAAGAGCGCGATTTCCCGGGCCTTGCGCTCGTCGCCGAGCACCAGCACCTCTTCACCGGCCTGCGGCACCTCGGACAGACCCTGGATCTCGACCGGGATGGACGGGCCGGCCTCCGTGACCGGCTTGCCGGCCTCGTCGAGCATGGCACGCACCCGGCCGAAGACGCTGCCGGCGAGCAGCACATCGCCGCGCTTGAGGGTTCCCGACTGCACCAGCACGCTGGCCACCGGACCACGGCCCTTGTCGAGGCGGGCCTCGATCACCAGGCCCTTGGCCGCGCCCTCGCGCGGTGCGCGCAGCTCGAGCACCTCGGCCTGCAGCAGCACATTCTCGAGCAGCGTGTCGATGCCGGCACCGGTGCGGGCCGAGACCTCGACGAAGGGCGACTCGCCGCCGTACTCCTCGGGCACCACCTCCTGCGCGACCAGTTCCTGCTTGACCCGGTCGGGATTGGCCTCGGGCTTGTCGATCTTGTTGATGGCAACCACGATCGGCACCGATGCCGCCTTGGCGTGGTGGATGGCCTCGATGGTCTGAGGCATGACGCCGTCATCGGCCGCCACCACCAGGATGACGATGTCGGTGGCCTTGGCACCGCGTGCCCGCATGGCCGTGAAGGCCTCGTGACCCGGGGTGTCGAGGAAGGTGATCACGCCGCGCGGGGTCTCGACGTGATACGCGCCGATGTGCTGCGTGATGCCACCGGCTTCACCCGCCGCCACCTTGGCGCGGCGGATGTAATCGAGCAGCGAGGTCTTGCCGTGATCGACGTGGCCCATGACGGTGACCACCGGCGGGCGGCTGAGCTGCTCGACATCGGTGACCGGCGCCTCCTCGAGGAAGGTCTCGGGATCGTCGAGCTTGGCGGCCACCGCCTTGTGACCCATCTCTTCGACCAGGATCATCGCGGTTTCCTGATCGAGCACCTGGTTGATGGTGACCATCTGACCGAGTTGCATCAGTCGCTTGATCACCTCGGCCGCCTTGACCGACATCTTGTGGGCGAGATCGGCCACGGTGATGGTCTCGGCGACGTGCACCTCGCGCACCACCGGTTCGTTGGAGCCCTGGCTGCCGGCCGCGTCGTCGCGGTGATCGCGGTGACGGCCACCGCCGCGCGGACCGCCGCGCCAGCCGCTGGCGCCACCGGTGTCGCCTCGCGTCTTGAGGGCCCGCCGCTTGGCGCCTTCCTCGTGCCAGGACGAGGAGAGCTTCTCGGACTTGACGTGCTTCTTGTCCTTGCTGTCGGCGGTGGTTGCCGCCGGCTTGGCATCCGTCTTGGCCGTGACCGGGCGATGCAGGGTGCCGGTGGTGGCGCCCTTGGCACCCGGGGCACCGGGCGCACCCGGCTTGGCCGCGGCCGCTTCCGGCTTGACCGGTGCCGGCGGCGGCGCCTCGGCCACCTTGGGCTGCGGGCGACGCTGGGCGTTCATCAGCCGGTTGATCTCGGCGACCTCGGCTTCGGCGCGACGGCGCGCCTCGGCGCGGGTTGCGGCCTCCTGCTGGGCACGGGCGGCGGCAGCCGCAGCCTGATCGACCGCCTCGACCGCGGCGCGGGTCTGGGCCACGGCCTGCTGGCGGTCGTCTTCGGACTGGGGCTTGACCGCTTCGGCACCGGCGGCAACCGCGCCGGGCGCGGCTGCCGGCGCCTGGGCCGAGGCCTGGGCGGCGGCCAGCTGAGCCAGCCGCTCGCGTTCGATGCGCGCCGCTTCCTCGCGACGGGCCGCTTCGGCGGCCGCTTCCTGCTCGCGCTCGCGCTCGCGCTCGAGGGCCTCCTGCTTGGCCTGCAACTCGGCCGCCTGCTGTTCGAGCAACTGGCGGTTGCGCTCTTCTTCTTCGGCGAGGCGACGGGCCTCCTCCTCGGCGGCGCGGGCGGCTTCGGCAGCCGCTTCGGCGGCGGCGGCCTCGGCGGCAGCGGCTTCAGCGGCAGCGGCCTCGGCAGCTGCCGAATCGGCCAGTCCGTCGGCGCCGTCACGCTGGACGAACACCCGCTTCTTGCGGACCTCGACCTGGATGGTGCGGGCCTTGCCCGAACCATCGGCCTGCTTGATCTCGGAGGTCTGCTTGCGGGTGAGGGTGATCTTCTTCTTCTTGAGCGGGTCGTCGGCGCCGTGGGCCCGCCGCAGCGCCGTGAGCAGCTGCTCCTTGTCGGCCTCGGTGAGGCTGTCCTGCGGAGAGGACTTGTTCACGCCGGCCGTACGCAGCTGCTCGAGCAGCACGTCAGCGGGCATCTTCAGCTCGGCAGCGAATTTCGCTACGTTGGTCAGCACCATCGTCATCCTTTGGGTCGCGCCCGCCGTCTCAGGCCGACTCGTTCTCGAACCAGTGCGCACGCGCCTTGAGGATCAGCTCGCGGGCCCGCTCCTCGTCGACGCCGGTGGCCTCGACCAGCTCGTCGACCGCGAGTTCCGCCAGCTCGTCACGCGTGAACACGCCGCTGTCGGCCAGGCGGGCCGCCAGCTGCCGGTCCATGCCCTCGAGGGTGAGCAGATCTTCCGCGGTCTTCTCGATCTTCTCCTCGGTGGCAATCGCCTCGGTCAGCAGCACATTGCGCGCGCGGTTGCGCAGCTCGTTGACCGTGTCTTCGTCGAAGGCCTCGATCTCGAGCATCTCGTTGATCGGCACATAGGCCACTTCCTCGACGCTGGTGAAGCCCTCGTCGATGAGGATGTCGGCAACCTCCTCGTCGACATCGAGCTTGTGCATGAAGAGGTCGCGCACCACCATGCGCTCGGAGGTCGACTTCTGCTGCGACTCGTCGGCGCTCATGATGTTGATCTGCCAGCCGGTGAGCTCGGAGGCCAGGCGCACATTGCGCCCGCCGGTGCCGATCGCCAGCGCGAGGTTGTCCTCGTCGACCACCACATCCATGCTGTGGCGGTCTTCGTCGACCACGATGGAAGACACATTGGCCGGCGCGAGCGCGCCGATCACGAACTGCGCCGGGTCTTCGGACCAGAGCACGATATCGACCCGCTCGCCGGCGAGCTCGCCGGTGACGGCCTGCACGCGCGAGCCGCGCACGCCCACGCAGGTGCCGATCGGATCGATGCGACGATCCTTGGTGAAGACCGCGATCTTGGCGCGAACGCCCGGGTCGCGCGCGGCAGCCTTGATCTCGAGCAGACCCTGCTCGATCTCGGGCACCTCGAGCGCGAACAGGTGGCGGATGAAGTCGGGCGAGGTGCGCGACAGGATGAGCTGCGGCCCGCGGCCTTCGCGGTTGACCCGCAGGGACATCGCACGCACCCGGTCACCCACCCGTAGATTCTCCTTGGGAATCATCTGGTCGCGCGGCAGCCGCGCCTCGAGCTTGCCAGCCTCGATGACCGCGCCTTCGCGGTCGATGCGCTTGACCGTGCCCGAGAGGATCGGCTCTTCGCGGGCGAGGAAGTCGGCGATGATCTGCTCGCGCTCGGCATCGCGGATCTTCTGGAGGATGACCTGCTTGGCGGCCTGCGCCCCGATGCGGCCGAGATCGATCGCGTCGAGTTCCTCTTCGATGAAGTCACCCACCTGCACATCGGGGATCTGCTTCTGGGCCTCGGACACGATCATCTGCAGGTCGTGGTCCTCGAGTTCGCCGTCCGGCACCACCTGCCAGCGGCGGAAGGCCTCGTAGTCGCCGCTCATGCGGTCGATGGCGACCCGCGCATCGATGTCTTCCTTGAAGCGCTTCTTGGTCGCGGATGCGAGCGCACTCTCGAGGGCCTGGAACACCACCTCTCGGGCCACATTCTTTTCGCGCGCCAGCGCGTCTACCAGCAACAGGACTTCACGGCTCATGGCCAGGCCTCCTAGAACGCCACCTTGGGCACCAGACGTGCCCGATCGATCTCGTCGAGCGCAAACACCAGCTTTCGCGCCGCCGGCTGCTCGCCCGTCACCGCCCGGGACTTGCCGCCAACGGCCACTGCATCGCGGGAGACCCGGCGCGCCGCCCCGGGCCTGGGTGGCGCCACCCGGGCACCGCCTCGCGGCGCCGGTGCGGGCTCGATCAGCACCAGCCCGAAACGGCCATCGGGCTCGACCTCGAGAATGCCCTCGAAGTGCCGCCGCCCTTCCAGCGGGCGCTTGAGCTTGACCGTGACCTCCTCGCCCGCGAACCGCACGAAGTCGGCCGGCTTCTTCAGCGGCCGATCAAGGCCCGGCGAGGAAATCTCCAGCCGCTTGTAATCGACATCCTCGACGCCCAGCACCGCGGAGAGCTGCCGGCTGACCGCCTCGCAGTCTTCCATCCGGATGCCTTCAGGCCGGTCGATGAACACGCGCAGCACGCCCCCGACCGCCATTTCGGCGTCGACCACCTCATAACCCATGCCGACGACCGTCGACTCGACGGCGGACTGCCACGAACCCAACAGACTGATTCCCGTGAGAGAGTTGACCGGGATGCCGCCTGCGGCCCGATAGCGCGCTGCAGGGCGACATCACAAAGCGCCTGCGCAAAAAAAAA
>NZ_CEXFHW010000185.1:0-7500 GCF_982640115.1 Quisquiliibacterium sp.
CTGGGCCGTCAGCCGCAGACCGCCTCGCGCGCTCCAGTTGCCCGAGCCGGTGAGCTGCAGCGGACCGCTCAGGGTGCCGAGCGAGACGCTGGCCTGCGGCCCCGCGCCCACCACCTCGACCCGGTAGTGTCCCAGCGGACGCACCGGCGTCATCGCGGAAGACACCTGGCTGAACTCGATCGCGAAGCGACCTTCGACGGCATCGGCCCGCAGCAGCAGGGGCTCCCAGCGCAACGACAGCTCGGCGGCCGGCTGGATGGTATTCCATGGCGAGCCCAGTCGTGACAGATCGACCGCCGGCAGACGCAGCGCGCCCGGCTCCAGACGAAACTGCGCCAGCGAGCCGCTCAGCCGCAGCGGTCGCTCGGCGCCGGGCATCGTCACCGTGGCGTCGATGACGCCCAGGGGCAAGCCGGCCAGACGCAGTTCCCAGCGCAGGGGCCCCGGCAGCGCGAAGCCCGCCGTCACCGGCGTCTGCCCCGATCCGTCGAGCAGCACCAGCCGACCCTCGCCGCGCCACCAGACACCGCTGGCCTCGGCCAGGCGCACGCGATCATGCGAGAACTGGCGCAGGGCGGCATCCAGCCAGGAGGCCGGCCCGTGCCAGAGCGCCGCCGCGATGCCCGCCAGCGCGACGATCAGCGCGAGCATCAACCAGCGCCCCAGCGCCGTCGGGCGATTGGCCATCTCAGCCCGCCCCCGTGACGAAACAGCCGCACACGGTCATCAACCCGCCCGCCGCCGTGGCGCCTCGAGCACCACCCGCGCGCTCACCACCCCGGGCGCCGCCTCGCGGGTCAGCGACAGGTCGATCACCCGGGTGCGGGTCTCGGGCAGCGCGCCCGCCAGCCAGTTCAGCCAGCGCTCATGGCTGACGCCCCGGAACCTCAGCTCGATCAGTTCGCCGTTGAGTTCGATCTTCTGAAGCGCCGGCCCGAGCCCTGCCGCCGCCGCGGACTTCTCGAGCGCCAGCCGTACCTGGGCGGCCGACGCCGGCGCCGAAGCGCCGCGACCGGCGAGCGCGCCCGCCTCCTGGACCAGCGACTGGACCGTGGCAAGCTGGGCGCGCAGCACCGGCAATTCAGTGCGCAGCGCGGCCCGACCACGCCAGGCCGGTTCGATCAGGACCAGGAACACCGCGGCCAGCAGGAGCACCGAAGCCGCGAGCAGAACCAGCCGGCGCTCGCGGGGTGACACGCCGGCCCAGCTTGCGAGCAGCCGCTCCAGCATCTCAGCCCGCCACCGCGATGATCGCGAGCGCTTCGCCCTCGAAGCGCACCCGCAGCCCGGCCCGCGCGCCCTCGGCGATCAGGCGCTCGCGCGCCGGCGCATCAGGCGCAGCGGCCGACCAGCGCACCGTGAGCTGGCCGTCGCGGTACTCCACCGAGCCCGGTGGGCCCACCGCCGCCGGGGCGATGAGGCGGCTGAACCGGGCGAACAGCGGCAGGAAATCCTCGGGACCGCTCTGACCGGCAGCCAGCCGCAGCTCGGCCACCTGCCGCTTCATCTGCAGCAGCGGATCGACCACCACCTGCGCGCTCGGAAAGGCCTGGCGGAAGCCGGACTCCATGGCCGCGCGCAAGGCGGCCCGCTCCTGCGAGAGCTGCGCCCAGTGCAGGTTCAGCCCGGCGATGGCCACCAGCGCCGCGGCGGCACCCAGCGCGGCCGGCAAGCGCCAGGCCCGCCAGTCAATGCGCGCCAGCCAGCGGCTGCCCGAACTCCCGGCGCGACCCAGACTGAGGTCGATCGCCCCGGCCGGATCGACCCCCCAGGCAGCCGGCCGGAAGCGAACGCCGAACGCACGGGTCAGCTCGGCGAGCCCCGTGGGCTCTTCGTCGGGGAACCCGATGAGATCGATGTCCCGGGGGCGGGCAGCGCCACCGGCCGCCGCCTCGCCGCCGGAAGCCGCGGGATCTCGCCACCCGGCGGCACGCAGCAGGGCGGCGATCGACTCGATGCGGGCGGACGCGTCGGCCCCGGCCGCCCAGCCCAGCGATTCCTGCGGGCCGACGCGCAGCGCCAGCGAATCGGCAAGGCAGCCCAGGGTGGCCGCGCCGGCGCTCAGGGGCAGGACCTGCTGGGCCGGCCAGGCCGCAGCCACGCGGATGCCGCGGCGCTCGAAGGCACCCAGCACAAACTCCAGCCAGGCCCGGTCGATCACGGCCACCAGCCGCTGGCCATCGGGCAAGGCCGGGCCGGGCACCAGCGCGCAGGCGGCCGGATCCTGGAGCAGCTGCTCCTCGAGCAGGTTGGGCAGGGCGCGGGTCAGGCGCGCCGGACTGAGCGGCGGCAGGCTCACCCGGATGAGAGAGACATCGCGCGGATTGAGCACCAGCACCGCGGAGCGCATGCGCGGCAGGCTCTCCAGGCTGCAGCGCTGCGGCACCGCCCCGGGGGCGGCCCGCGGCATGAGCGCCATCAGCACTGGCTCACCGGCCAGTGCCCGCTCCCCCACGCCACGCGACGGGAGCCAGACGATGCCGTGTTTCAGAGCCGCTGCTGCCATACGATCTCGATCTTCCCGGATGCTCGCGACAGCAGTGTTTCGCTGACCACCTCGACGCGGTCGAAGCGTACCATCCCGCGCAGCAGGAAATAGCTCGAACCAACCCCCGTCAGCAGGGGCGACAGCACCGGCTGGCCGTTCATCTGCTGCGACGCCTCCTCCAGGCTGCGGAACACGCTGCGCTCGCGCCGCTCGACGAATCGGCGGGCGCCCGACAGCTCCAGGCCGGGCACCAGCGCGGCGATCACCTCGGCTGGCGCGGTGTTCAGATTCACCAGGCTGGGCAAGGGTGCGCCGGCCACGAAGGGAATCACTGTCACGAAGGGCTCCAGCCGGGCCACGATGGCGGGATCGAATCCCGGCAGGGCCAGCAGGTCGTCGAGCCGCACCAGCGGCGATGCCGCAGCCGGCAGGCTGCGCCCCTCCACCACGCGAGGCTGGCTGCGCATCAGCCGGGCCAGCACCGTGTCGACCAGGCTGTCGGGCAGGTCGAGCAGCGCGAAGAGCTGCCTCGCCGCCGCCAGGTGGGGCGCCGAGACCTGACCGGTGCCCAGGATGGCGACCAGGTTCAGACGACCCTGCATGTCGATCATCTGCCCGGTGAGGCTGCCGGGCCGGCTGTCATCACCAATGCGCGCGCCGGCAGTCACCGTCTCGTCCAGCCGGGTTTCGGCCACCGGCACGGCCCAGGGCTCGCCGAGGTGATCGACGGCGCTTGCCATGCCGTCGGAGCGCAGGATCACCTTGGCCCAGTCGACCGCCGCGCGCTCGATCCAGCGCACCTGCGAGAGCGCCAGTCGGTTCTCCACCGAGCGGGTGGTCACGCTCATGCGCAGGAACAGCGTGGCCACCACACTGGTGGCCAGGGCCACCACCAGCAGCGCGCTGATGATCGCCGCACCCCGGACGCGATGCGCCGCCGCACCGTGGGCCCGCGTCGCGCTGCGGACACGATCCGGCGCGCTCAATCCCGCACCCCGAAGACCCGCCGCAGCGGACCACTGCCACGGCGTTCGAGCACGATTTCGATCCCCACCGGTACCGCGGGCGCCTGCCCCGCAGGCGGCGGTGTCCGCGCCATGACGCCCAGCGCCGCGGCATCGACCCAGCCCGACCCCGGCATGAATCCGCGCCAGCGCACCGCGCTCACCCCGGACACCAGGGGCTGCCAGACCATGCCCGCCGGGGCGAGCGGATCGGGGTTGGCCGCCCCGTCCGGCGTCACCCCGCCCATGGTGGACGCTGCCGCATCCGCCACCGCGACCTGCCAGGGCGCGAAACCGCGCTCCAGCACCCCGGCGCGCAGGCGGTAGCTCACCCGCTGGATGGCGCCCGGCGCCGCGCTGCCCCCACCCTCGCGCAACAGGCTGAGCGGGGCCACGCCATCATCGGGCGCGGCCGCCGAGAACTGGATCGGCGATTCGCCGGGCAGGCGCAGCCGCACCGGCCAGGCCCGGCGCAGATCCTCTTCCAGCTGGGTGAAGCACACTGTGAGCGCGTCAAGTTCAGCCGCCGCAGCGGTCAGGCGCTCGCGCGAGCGCAGCACCGAATCGATGCCGCGCAGGGACAGCACCGCGATCACCGCCAGCAGCGCCACCGCAACGATCACCTCCAGCAGCGTGAATCCGCGCTGCCCTGCCGCGATGCGCCGCTTGCCCATGGCTCAGGCGTTGCCGCTGGTGACGAAGCCGGTCAGCCGCGCCAGCGGGCGTCGGCCACCGGCCTCGTAGACCGCGATCTCGACCCGCCGGAAGAACGGATTGGGCGTGGCGAAGACCTCTTCCTGGCAGACCAGCGCCACGCCCGCCTGCGGGCAGTCCTGGCGGTTCTGGCCGACCGGCGGCCAGTCGGACTGCACCCGCATCTGCGACAGCCGGTTCTCGGCGCTCCATTGCGCCAGCACGCGCAGGCGCAGATCGGCGCCCGCCTCGGTGAGCGAGCTCACCGCCCGCAGGCTGGCCATCAGCGCAACCGAGACGATGGCGAGCGCCACCAGCACCTCGACCAGCGTAAAGCCGCCACCGCGCGCGGAGCGGGTCACGGCAGCACCTCGAAGCGGCCCAGACCGTCGCCGGCCAGACGCACGCGGGCACCGGCGCGTGAAAGGGTGATCTCGAAGGGGGAGTCCACCGGATCGCGCCCAAAGACCAGGTCGGGGCGTCCATCTGCGCGCCGCAGCTGCCACACGGTGGGGGCGCTCCAGACGCGCTCGCGCAGTTCGGCGTCATTGCGCAGGGGCCGCCACTGCCGCCCCGAGTAGACCTGGAATCGGTAGCCACCGGCATCGGCCGACAGCCTCACCGGGGTGCCGCGCACCTGGGCCTCCTCGCGGGCCAGCGAGAGCAGCAGCGCGAGGCGTTCGGCCTCGTCGCGAAGACCCTGCCGCGGCCCCGGCCAGGCGCTGACCACCACCACCGACACGGCGACGCCGATCACCACCAGGGTGACCAGCACTTCGATCAGGGTGAACCCGGCGCCGCGTCGCTGCGCCGCAGGCCCCCGCGCTCTAGAGCGACCAGGAACCGATGTCGGCATCGGCCCCCGATCCGCCGGGCGCGCCGTCGGCTCCCAGGCTGAACACATCGATCTCGCCTTTCACGCCGGGATTGAGGTACTGGTAGGGCTTGCCCCAGGGATCGACCGGCAGCTTGTCGAGGTAGGCCTTCCAGTTGGCGGCCTCGGGGCCGGCGGCAGGCCGGGTGACCAGGGCCTGCAAACCCTGCTCGGTGGACGGGTAGCGCTGGTTGTCGAGCCGGTAGAGCTTGAGCGACTGCATGATCGCGGCGATGTCCTGGCGGGCCGCCACCGCACGGGCCTCGTCGGGCCGATTCATCACCCTGGGCACCACCAGCGCGGCCAGCACGCCGAGGATGACGATCACCACCATCACCTCGATGAGGGTGAAGCCACGCTGCGCGACCCGCCAGCCGATCTGTCCGGGAAATGCCATGCACGCTCTCCGAAGCACGCCGGACCGCGTGCCCGGCCGGGCTATGATATCAGCCGGTTCCGTCCTGCCGCCCCCACGCCTCCCCCCGCGCGGGCGTCCGATCCGCTCCGTTCAACCGCCCACCACGAGCCATGTCCGTTCCCCTCAGTGCCCTCCTTGCCGGGCTCAGCCGTCCTGCCTGGGCGGCGACGCTCGCGGCGGCGGCCCTGCTGGCGGCCACGGCCGGGCACTGGCTGGTCACGCTCGGGGCTCCCACGCCGCAACCCGGTCCGGCGACGGCTGCGGCAGGCGCGGGCGCCCCGCCCGATCTCGGCGCTGCGGCGCTGCTCTTCGGCCGCGCCGACGCCCCGGGCACCCAGACCGTCGCACCGGTCGCCCTCAACCTGCAGGTGCTGGGCGTGATCGCGGCCGGCCGTCTCGGCAGCGCCCTGCTCGCGATCGACGGCAAACCCGCGCGGGCCTACCGTGTGGGCGCAAGCCTGGGCCCGGGCCGCCAGCTCAAGGCCATCACCGACCAGTCGGTGCTCATCGACGACAACGGGCGCGAGGTCAGCCTGCCCGCACCTGCCCGCACCGCCACCACCGTGCTGAGCGCCGGCACGCCCGCGCCAAACGCATCCAAAGGACATTGAGGTCCCAGGCGGCTGGCGGCCCCATAATCCGCCCGCCCAAAGCCTTCCGGAACAACCCGTGTCCAGCGCCACCGGCCAGAGCACCCCCGCGCGCAAGTCCTTCAGGGAAACCCAGTTCGAGGTCCGGGAAGAAGCCATCCTCGACGCCACGCATCGCCTGCTGGCCCTGCACGGCTACGAGCTGATGTCGATGGACCACATCGCGGCCGATGTCGGCATCGCCAAGGGCAGCCTCTACAAGCACTTCGACTCCAAGGACGCGCTGGTCGGCGCGGTCATGGTTCGCCTGCTCAAGCGCACCCGTGATGCGCTGGCCGCGGTCGCCGGCGAGTCGGCCATCGCCCGGCTGGAAGGCCTGCTGCGCTGGACGCTCACTGAACGCCTGGGCGGCGGCATCCCGCACCTGCCGTCCACCAGCCAGTCCCTGCGCGACAGCCTGATGGCCAATCGCCACTATGTCGACGAACTGCTGCGTCTGTCCGACGAGGTGGGTGAACTCATCCGCGCGGCGCGCCAGGCGGGAGACCTGGCCGGTCACCTCGATGACGAGTTCATCCTCTACACCTTCTATGCCAGGGCCTGCGATCCGACGCTCGACTTCCTGCGGCTCGGCGCTACCATTCCCGATGAACGCATCGTCGACCAGATGGTCGCGGCCTGCTTCTCGGGCATCGGCGTTCGCCCCTACCCACTCGCGCCCGAACCGCCCGCATGACCCCGTACCTCGACCTGATGCGCCATGTGCTCGAGCATGGCGCGCCCAAGGATGACCGCACCGGCACCGGCACGCTGTCGGTGTTCGGCTGGCAGATGCGCTTCGATCTGGCCGCGGGCTTCCCGCTGGTCACCACCAAGAAGCTGCACCTGAAGTCCATCATCCACGAGCTCCTCTGGTTCATCTCCGGCGACACCAATGTGCGCTACCTGCGCGAGAACGGCGTCAGCATCTGGGATGAATGGGCCAGCCCCGAGGGCGAGCTCGGCCCGGTCTACGGCCATCAGTGGCGCCACTGGCCCACGCCCGACGGGCGCGAGATCGACCAGCTCGCCGAGGTGGTCAGCCGCATCCGCCAGGATCCCGACTCGCGGCGCCTGATCGTCTCGGCCTGGAATGTGGCCGATCTGCCGCGCATGGCGCTGGCGCCTTGCCACGCCTTCTACCAGTTCCATGTTGCGCAGGGCCGGCTCTCCTGCCAGATGTATCAGCGCAGCGCCGACATTTTTCTGGGCGTGCCGTTCAACATCGCGTCCTACGCCCTGCTCACCCACATGGTGGCGCAGCAGTGCGACCTGCAGGTGGGTGATTTCATCTGGACCGGCGGCGACTGCCACCTGTATCTCAACCACCTGGACCAGGCCCGCGAACAGCTCAGCCGAAGCCCCTTGCCGCTGCCACGACTCGACATCCTGCG
>NZ_CEXFHW010000186.1:0-7464 GCF_982640115.1 Quisquiliibacterium sp.
GAGCGCAGGCGACCGGGGTTGCCGCGCGTCAGCGCGGTCGGACCGCGTTTGTCCGAGGAGCGAAGCGACGAGTTCGCGGGCCGCCCCGGTCGACGAGCACCGAAGGGCACCCGGCGCAGCCGGGCGGGCCCGCCGACCCGGCCTCCGACAGGCGGCGCCGGCCGGCGCGCCACAAGGCGAGGCGAGGCGAGGCGAGGAGAGGCGAGGAGAGGCGAGGAGAGGCGAGGCGAGGAGAGCGCGGAAAGCGGGGCGCGTGAACCGCGCCCCCAGCCCTCAGATCGCCTTGGCCGCGAGTTCGGCCTTGGCCGCGTCGTACTCGCGCTTGAGCCGGGCCACCAGATCGCCGGCCGAGCCCACGGACTTGACCGCGCCGATGCCCTGCCCGCAACCCCAGATCTCCTTCCAGGCCTTGGGCTTCTCGCGGTCGGAGCCGAAGTTCATCTTGCTGGGGTCGCTCACCGGCAGGTTGTCGGGATCGAGGCCGGCCTTGATCACCGAGGGCTTGAGGTAGTTGCCGTGCACGCCGGTGAACAGGTTCGTGTAGAGGATGTCATCGGCCGCGCTCTCGACGATCATCTGCTTGTAGCCCTCGAGCGCATTGGCCTCGGTGGTGGCGATGAAGGCCGAGCCGATGTAGGCGAGGTCAGCGCCCATGGCCTGAGCGCCCAGGATGGCGTGACCGTTGGCAATCGAGCCCGACAGCAGCAGCGGGCCATCGAACCACTCGCGGATCTCCTGGATGAGCGCGAAGGGCGATTGCGTGCCGGCGTGACCGCCAGCGCCCGCGGCCACCGCGATCAGGCCGTCGGCGCCCTTCTCGATCGCCTTGTGCGCGAAGCGGTTGTTGATGATGTCGTGCAGCACGATGCCGCCCCAGGCATGCACGGCCTCGTTGAGCTCGGGCCGCGCGCCGAGCGAGGTGATGATGATCGGCACCTTGTACTTCGCGCACAGCTCGAGGTCATGGTCCAGACGGTCGTTGCTCTTGTGCACGATCTGGTTGACCGCGAACGGCGCCGAGGGCGCCTCGGGGTGCTGCCGGTCGTACTCGGCGAGCTCGGTGGTGATGCGGATCAGCCACTCTTCGAGCAGTTCCTTGGGCCGGGCATTGAGCGCCGGGAAGGACCCCACCACACCCGCCTTGCACTGGGCGATGACCAGATCCGGGTTGGAGATGATGAAGAGCGGCGAGGCCACCGCCGGCAGGCGGAGACGGTCTCGGAGGATCGGCGGCAGGCTCATGAAGGCACCCGGGTTGTGTTGGCTGGGAACCTTCGAAGGTACGGGCAGCCCGCTGCACGCGTCAAATCACCGCCTCCCGGTTTTCGGTGCGCGGCTCGGCGCCGCCCCGGGCCAGCCGTTCATCGAGCGCTTCCAGGGTGGAGAAGAGCTCGTGGCAGGTCTGATACACCTCCTCGCCCGCCGGGGTGAGACGCAGGCCCCGACCGGCCCGTTCGAACAGGGTCTGGCCCAGCGACTCGGACAGCTTGCGGATGTGGATGGACACCGTGGGCTGGGACTGGTGCAGCTGCTCGGCAGCGCGCGAGCAGCTGCCCAGACGGGCCGTGGCCTCGAAGGCGACGAGTTGCGGCAGCATGCCGTGGCGAACATAGCGACGAAGACGAGCGCGATCCATCAGTGCCCTCCGGGCGTGACGCATGACGAACCCGCGACGCACTGGGCGAAGCGGACCTTCCCCGCGAAGCACAACGCACCGGCACCGGAAGATGCCGGAGAAGGCTTCGTGGCAAAGGTCTCGCTCGCGTCAGGCTGGCGCCTGACACCACCCGGACCGGGGCGGCCCGCTTGCGCGGCCACCCGGACTGACGACCCGGATGAGAAAAGCTACTCCCCTTTGGGGGTGATCGCAGACGGGCACGCCATCTGTGATCTGCTGGCGACAATATCCAAACCTGTCCGGCCGTGCAACGCCGGGCGTCGCCGCCAGGCGGCAGCGATTGATGACACTTCGCAATACATTGCAAAGTTTCATCGATTGCCCTCTGGCGAGCGGCCAGAATCCATTCCATGCCGGCAGTCGCATCCAGCGCAATGCCGGGTCACCACCAGGGTCTTGCCGACGATGGACATCCTCTCCGCCGAATTCCTATCCGCCCTGCTCGCGATCGTGGTCATCGACCTCGTTCTCGCGGGCGACAACGCCATCGTGATCGCGCTGGCGGCCCGCAAGCTTCCACCGGCCCTGCAACGGCGTGCCGTGATCTGGGGCTCGGTTGGTGCCGTGGTGGTGCGCAGCATCATGACGCTGGCCGTGGTCTGGCTGCTCAAGGTCCCAGGCCTGCTGCTGGCCGGCGGCGCGCTGCTGCTGTGGATTGCCCACAAGCTGATGGCACCCGGCGGCGGCCACGAGGAAGACAGCGTCGATGCCTCGACCACCTTCTTCGGTGCCATGAAGACCATCGTGATCGCCGACGCGGTGATGGGCGTCGACAATGTGCTGGCGGTGGCCGGCGCCGCCCATGGCAGCTATCTGCTGGTGGTGCTCGGCCTGCTGATCAGCGTGCCGATCGTGGTCTGGGGCAGCACCCTGCTGCTCAAGCTCACCGAGCGATTCCCGATCATCGTGATGATCGGCGCCGGCGTGCTCGCCTTCACCGGCGTGAAGATGATGCTGTCCGAACCGCTGGTGAAACCCTGGCTCGCCGATGCCGACTGGATCGCGCCGGTGGCGTATCTGCTGGGCGTGGGTGGGCTGCTGCTCATCGGCTTCGCACGGCAGTCCAGCGCGAAGCTGCGCGCCGCCCAGGAAGCGCACGACCAGCGCGTCCCGGACGCCCCGCGCGACGCAACCGCAATCCTTCCCGCCGATACCGTCCGCCTTTCTTCCAACGCAGGAGCACCCGCCATGAAAAAGATCCTGGTACCGATCGACGGCTCGCCGAACTCTCTCGAGGCGCTGCGCCACCTGATGCGCCATTCGGCGGCCAACACCCTCGAGGTGCTGCTGCTGAATGTGCAGCCGGCACTCACCCGGCGAATCGGCCGCCATGTGAGCAGCGCCAAGCGCGATGCCTGGCGTCAGGAGCGGGCCGAAGCCGCGACGCGGGCAGCCCGCGAAGAGCTCACGCGCCATGGCGTGGCCCACAGCCTGAAGGTGGCCGTGGGCGACCGCGCCGAGGCGATCAGCGCGGCGGCGCTCGCCAACGGCTGCCAGCGCATCGTGGTGGGCACGGCTCGCAAGCACTCGATCACGCGCCTGATCGAGAACTCGGTCACCGCGCGCCTGCTCGACCAGGCGTCGGTGCCGGTGGAGGTCGTGGTCGGCAAGTCCAGCTCGCACTGGGAGCGCTGGGGTCTGCCCGCCACCCTGGGCGCAGCCCTGGCCGCCGCGATCGCGGCCGACTGAGCGACGGGCCGACCGGGCCCCTGCGCCGGCTGACCAGGCGTCAGCCGGCTGCCGCGTTCAGCACCGGCAGCGCCGCGCGCGCGGCCTGCCGATACTCCTCCCGGGTGCGATCCACCAGCGTGGCCACATCGCACACCGCGTGAACGCCCGATACCGAGTGGCCCGCGCTCCAGATGTCGGCCCAGCGCTTGACCCCGGTGCTGCCACCGCTGCCATAGAGCTCACGAGCCCGCTCGGGCGCCATGTCGGTGGGCAGCGCGGCCGGGTCCAGACCGGCGGCGATGATCGATGGCCGCAGGGTGTTGGTCTCCAGGCCAGTGAAGGCCTTCGACAGCAGGATGTCGTCGAGCCGGCTCTCCACCAGCATGCGCTTGTAGCCCGCCACCGCCATGCTCTCCTCGGTGGCGATGAACTTGGTGCCCATGTAGGCCGCGTCGCAGCCGAGCACCTGGGCCGCAAGCACCGCGGCCCCATCGGACACGCCACCGGCCAGCACCACCGGACCGTCGAAGAACTCGCGCACGGCGCGCACGAAGGCAAAGCCGTTGGCCCAGCCGGTCTGGCCGCCGGCGCCGGCGGTGAGCAGGATCAGGCCGTCCACGCCCGCGGCCACGGCCTTCTCGGCATGGCGCACCGAGGCCACATCGCAGAGCACCATCGTGCCGATGTCATGGAGCGGCGCCACCACCGGATCGGGCGGCCCGACGCTGGTGATCACCACCTCGGGCTTGTGCCGCAGCAGCACCGCCAGCTCGTCGCGCAGCGACTCGCGCCGCATGATCAGGTTGGGACACCAGGGCGCGTGCCCGGGCCCGAGGGCCGCGGCGATGCGGGTGAGCCAGGCATCGAACTCCTCGAGGCTGCGGCAGTTGGCGGTGGGGAAGGCGCCGATCACGCCCGCGCGACAGGCCGCGATCACCAGGTCGGGCCCCGACACGCGGAACATCGGCGCCGCGATCAGCGGCAGGCTCAGTCGCGCGCCAAAGCGCCGGGACAGGGCGGCGGGCATGCCGCGGGACTCGTTCATCGCAAAGGCTCCGGAACCGTAAAGCCCGATCTTGCCAGTCGCCACCCGCACCGGCGCTGCGCCGTGCCGGGCCTCGGAACCGCCACGGCCGATCCCGATGGACGCCGCCGGCGCGCGGCGGCGACAATCCCGGCGACCGGGCCGCTGCCGGCCCGCAGCCCCCTGCCCCGACCGGATCCGTCCATGACCGCCCGTCCGCCCCTGCGTCACAGCCCGCCATCCCGCGCATGATCGAAGCCTTCGCCAGGCCGATCACCACGCCGGCACGAGCCGCCCGCGACTTCAGCCCCACCTCCCTCGCCAACGGCCTGATCGGCTTCATCTTCGCCAGCACCGGGCCGGTGGCGGTGGTGCTCGCGGTGGGCAGCCGCGGCGGTCTTGGGCAGGCCGAACTGGCCTCGTGGGTGTTCGGCTCGTTCTTCGTCAACGGCCTGCTCACGCTGCTGGCCTGCTGGCTGTACCGCCAGCCACTGGCCTTCTTCTGGACCATCCCCGGCACCGTGCTGGTGGGCCCGGCCCTCACCCACCTGAGCTACGCCGAGGTGATCGGTGCCTTCATCGTCACCGGTGCGCTGATGGCGCTGCTCGGCGCCTCGGGCTGGGTGAGGCGCGCGATGGCGAGCGCACCGATGCCGATCGTGATGGCCATGGTGGCCGGCGTATTCCTGCGCTTCGGTACCGACCTCGTCCGGTCGGTCCATGAAGACGCGGCGATCGCGGTGCCGATGGTGGCAAGCTTCATCGTGCTGTCGGCCTGGCCCGCGGCGGGCCGTCGCCTGCCACCGCTGATCGGCGCCCTGCTGGTGGGCGTGTTCGCGGTAGCGCTGTCGGGTCGCTTCGATCCCGGCCCGGCCGGCAGCGCGGTGCTCGCACAGCCCCTGCTTCACACCCCGGTGTTCTCCTGGCAGGCCATGATCGAACTGGTGGTGCCGCTGCTGATCACGGTGCTGGTGGTGCAGAACGGTCAGGGCGTGGCCGTGCTCAAGGCCGCGGGTCATGACGCGCCGGTCAACGCGGTGGCCCTGGGCTGCGGGGTGTGGTCGATGTTCACCGCCTGCGTGGGCACGGTGTCCACCTGCCTCACCGGGCCTACCAACGCCATCCTGAGCAGCTCGGGCGAACGCGAGCGGCACTACACCGCCGGGCTGGTCGTGGCGATGCTCGCGCTGGTCTTCGGCCTGCTCTCGCCGCTGGCCACCCGGGCCATGCTCGCCGCGCCGCCGGCCTTCATCGCCACACTGGCCGGCCTGGCCATGCTGCGGGTGCTGCAGAATGCATTCACCACCGCCTTCGGCGGCCGCTTCCCGCTCGGCGCGCTGGTCACCTTCCTCGTGACCGTGGCCGACATCGCGGTGCTCAACATCGGCGCGGCCTTCTGGGGACTGGTCGCCGGCTGCGCGATCGCCTGGCTGCTGGAGCGGCCCGCGCCCTGATCGTCTCGGGCTGCGGCACCCGACCGCTGGTCCGGGCAGCGGCCTGCGCTGCGCCGCCGATGTGCTATGGTGCGGCTCGCGGCGTCCAATACCAGTCTTTCTCGCCGCAGTCTTCGGCCCCCGCGTTCTGCGTCTGCCCCTCGGGCACTCTCTCCGCAGCCCTCGACCCTACCCACCCCCGTCGTCTTCCTGACTGGTGCCGCCGGACCCCTGAGGTCCGGGTGCCGTCGATTCCGCCCGTCCAGGCCCGACTCGCACTGCGGCCGGTCGACGCGAATCACCTCCATCGAGGCGACATGTCCTTTGCAAGTCTCGGGCTCAGCGAGCCCCTGGTGCGCGCCGTCAACGAGTGCGGCTACACCGAACCCACCCCCATCCAGCTGCAGGCCATCCCGCAGGTCCTCAAGGGCGGCGATCTGCTGGCCGCAGCCCAGACCGGCACCGGCAAGACGGCCGGCTTCACCCTGCCCATCCTGCAGCGACTGCAGGACAAGCCCGCCGGCAAGCTGGCCAACGGCCGCCACCCTGTGCGGGTGCTGGTGCTCACCCCCACCCGGGAACTGGCGGCCCAGGTACACGACAGCGTGCGCGACTATGGTCGCCACCTGCCGCACACCTCGGCGTGCGTGTTCGGCGGCGTGAACATCAACCCGCAGATCGCGCAGCTGCGCGGTCGGGTCGACATCCTGGTGGCCACGCCCGGCCGGCTGCTCGACCATGTCGGTCAACGCACCGTCGACCTGTCCCATGTGGAGATCCTGGTGCTCGACGAGGCCGACCGGATGCTCGACATGGGCTTCATCCATGACATCCGCAAGGTGCTGCGGCTGCTGCCGGCACAGCGCCAGAACCTGCTCTTCTCGGCCACCTTCTCCGACGAGATCCGCAGCCTGGCCCACGGGCTGCTCGACAACCCGGCCACGGTCGAGGTCGCGCGTCGCAATGCCCCGGCAGAGGCGGTCGAGCAGACCGTGATCGAGGTCGACAAGGGCGCCAAGCGCGCGGTGCTCTCGCACCTCATCCGCACGCGGCAGTGGTTCCAGGTGCTGGTGTTCACCCGCACCAAGCACGGCGCCAATCGGCTGGCCGAGCAGCTCACCAAGGACGGCATCGAGTCGCTGGCCATCCACGGCAACAAGAGCCAGAACGCGCGCACCCGCGCGCTGGCCCAGTTCAAGGACGGTTCGCTGCAGGTGCTGGTGGCCACCGACATCGCGGCTCGCGGCCTCGACATCGAGGAGCTGCCGCAGGTGGTGAACTACGAGCTGCCCAATGTCCCGGAAGACTATGTCCACCGGATCGGCCGCACCGGCCGCGCCGGCGCGAGCGGCCGCGCGCTGTCCCTGGTGGGCAGCGACGAGCGGGCCTTCCTGCAGGACATCGAGCGGCTGCTCAAGCGGCGCCTGCCGCGCGAGACCCTGGCCGACTTCGATGTCGCCGCGGCCAGCGCCGCGGCTCGCGCTGCCGGTGCCGACCGCGACGATCGCGATGACGATCGTCCGCCGCGCGGCGGACCCCGCGGCGGTGGCCGGGGGGATCGCGGTGGCCGCGGTGCGCGCAGCGCCCCCGCCGCGCCGGTGGCGGCTCGCGCCCCGCAGGGCAGCGGCCGGCCAGCGCAAGGCGCCGGCCGCGGCATG
>NZ_CEXFHW010000187.1:0-7346 GCF_982640115.1 Quisquiliibacterium sp.
AGTTCATATCGACGGCGGTGTTTGGCACCTCGATGTCGGCTCATCTCATCCTGGGGCTGTAGCCGGTCCCAAGGGTATGGCTGTTCGCCATTTAAAGAGGTACGTGAGCTGGGTTCAAAACGTCGTGAGACAGTTTGGTCCCTATCTGCCGTGGGCGCTGGAGATTTGATGGGACCTGCTCCTAGTACGAGAGGACCGGAGTGGACTCACCTCTGGTGTACCTGTTGTCACGCCAGTGGCATCGCAGGGTAGCTCTGTGGGGAAGAGATAACCGCTGAAAGCATCTAAGCGGGAAACTCGCCTAAAGATGAGATCTCCCGGGGACTTGATCCCCCTAAAGGGTCGTCCGAGACCAGGACGTTGATAGGCTGGGTGTGGAAGCGTGGTGACACGTTAAGCTAACCAGTACTAATTGCCCGTGAGGCTTGACCCTATAACTTTGCTAATGATCAGCGCTACTGCATGTTGCGTTGTGATCGCAACCCAGTGTCTTCGGACACGACCAGTTCAAACGAATACTTCTTCTCTTCCAGGATTGGCCTTGCAGGGATTCCTGCAGGCGACAAGTCATGCCTGACGACCATAGCGAAGTGGAACCACTCCTTCCCATCCCGAACAGGACCGTGAAACGCTTCAGCGCCGATGATAGTGAGCATCTCGCTCGTGAAAGTAGGACATCGTCAGGCAAACCTCCACAAACCCCCAGGGCTGTCCCTGGGGGTTTGTTCTTTTGGGCAATACCTCAAGCCCTTGTCGCCGCATGGGCCACTCCCACGCCTTGCACCGGGCGATCTAAGCTCGGGGCATGAAGAACACCGGCGAGTCAGCAAGCAACAGCCCGGGACGCCACCGTCCATCCTCTGCTCGCGAAAAGACGATCACGTTTTTGCGGTTAAGCGGGAGCACGAGTGCAGGCAGGCATCTCGAGTTCTCCGGTAGCGCAGCGTCAAACCGGGAGCGCGCGGTGCCCAAATCCGGATCCGCAGCTGCATCGGCACTGACCAGGGATATGTTCAGGCCGAGCGGTGCAGCTTCTCACGCATCCGCCCTCATGTGTGTTCCAGAGAGCGCACAGCCACACGTCGTGCAAGGCCGGCGCCTCATGCTCGGTGTCCTGCCTGCGCTGGTGGCTTCCGGCTGTGCAGGGCCAGGCGTTCTTGAAGCCCCCGAGCGCCGATCCGGTGCAGACACCTCGGGCGTACTGCCACCGCAGAGGGAAACCGCTCTGCCCCATGGCGCTCTGCCCCATGGCGATGCGGGATCCACAGGCCTGATCCCACCCTTCTCAGCCGCACGACCGGGTGGTCCGCTTCCTCAGGGATGGGAAGAATGGCTTCTCCACAGAACCAAACGCAAGACCCAGTACGCTCTGGTCCGACATGACGGCAGAACGGTTCTACAAGCGCGGGCCGACCAGTCTGCGTCGGGACTGGTGACGCCAGTCGACAGGAGCCTGTCTGTTGGGAGCCGCCTGCGGTGGGCCTGGCGCATTGCTGCCTTGATCCCCGATGCGGACAACAGCGTAGCGGAAGCGGAGGATGCCCCGGTTCGCGTGGTCCTCAGTTTTGATGGGCCCTGGGAACGTCTGCCAGTCCGGGATCGACTCTTTGCGGAGCGGGTACGCCTGATTGCGGGACGCGAGCTGCCGTATGCCACGCTGATGTACATCTGGGCAAACCGCCACCCTATCGGACAGGTCATCGACAATCCGCACACACAGCGCATCCGCAAGCTCGTGGTCGACAGTGGGGACACCGACCTCAATCGTTGGCGCAACCATGAACGCCGGATTCACGAAGACTTCATGCAGGTCTTCGGTGAACCGCCTGGCAGGCTGACGCGGATCGGCGTGCTGACAGACACCGACAACACACGCTCAACCGCCGAAGCACTGTACAGCGACCTCGTGCTCAGTCCCTGACGGCACGCAAAGCGGCATGCCGCCCCACAAGCTCAGTACCTGATTGCACGCAAGAGCGGACCCCGCTCGACAACCAGGCCTGGACAGCGATCAACCACGCTTCTCCTCAATCGCATGGCACGCAACAAGGACCTCCTCGGCATTCGCAGGAGGCTTCAGTACCGGTCGTTCCCGTCGACACCGTTCACTGGCAAGCGGACAGCGAGGGTGGAAGGTGCATCCCGGAGGTGCCGCGAGCGGGTTCGGGACCTCTCCTGCCACCGGTGTGCGAATCCGACCATCGGCCGCCAGATCAGGGATGGAATCGATGAGCATGCGTGTGTACGGATGCCTGGGCTCGCGAAAGAGAGCGCGCTTGGGTGCGAGTTCGACCAGTCTGCCGAGGTACATCACCCCGATACGGTCACTCACGTGATGGACTACCGCAAGATTGTGCGAGATGAACAGGTAAGTCAGTGACTGCCGGGTCTGAAGATCCTTCATCAGGTTCAGAACCTGCGCCTGCACAGACACATCCAGCGCGCTCGTCGGCTCGTCGCAGACCAGGAACTCCGGCTCCGAGGCCAGGGCACGGGCGATCGAGATCCGCTGCCTTTGTCCCCCGGAAAACTGATGCGGATACTTCGCGCCATCGGCGGCAGACAGCCCGACCTGCGCGAGCAGATCTTCCACTTTGCGGTTGATTGCAGCAGTCCCGGACAGCACACCGGGCCGGCCCGAGCGCACCGCCGCGCGCAGTGGCTCGGCGACGATCTCACGGACGGTCCAGCGCGGGTTCAGGCTGGCATACGGATCCTGAAAGATCATCTGTATGCGCTGCCGGCGCGCTTCCTGTTGACTGCGGCTGGCCGCGCCCAGTGGCTCGCCATTGAAGAAGACGCTACCCGCGCTAGGTGCGTGAAGACCCACGAGCAGCCGCGCCACCGTGGACTTGCCACATCCGGACTCACCCACGAGCGCCAGCGTTTCGCCACGGCAGATGGTGAAGGACACCCCGTCGACTGCGCGCAGCAACTGGCGCGGGCGGCGCTCGATCACCCGGGTCAGCCAGGGCGGAGAGACATCGAAGATCTTCGACAGCGCGCGTGCCTCGACGAATGCGGACGGCGCCTGGGTGGGCAACCCCTGCGGGACGCGAGCCGCTGCATCGGGCGGATGCCCGGCATCCACCGGCGAGGGCTTCGCATCGCCGGTGCGCCCAGCCTCAGCGGTCCTGGAAGGCTGGACGCTCATCACGGTCCTGGAAGGCTGGGTGCTCGTCACGGTCTTGGAAGGCTCGATGCTCATGAATCACCCTGCTCCGGAACATGCAACCAGCATGCCGACATCGAACCGCCAGCACGCTCGGCATCGCCTCGGCGCACGCGCATGAGCTCCGGGCGTTGCTGCTCGCAGCGCGCCGTGCGCATGGCGCATCTCGGGTGGAAGCTGCAGCCGTTCGGTATGGCATTCAGGCGGGGCATTGCCCCGTCGATCTGCTCGAGCCGGTCGCGCTGCTCATGGATGCTGGGAATCGACCCCATCAGCCCCCGCGTGTAGGGATGCTGCGGTCGATGGATCACATCGGCGACGGCACCGATCTCGGCGATACGCCCGGCGTACATCACAGCCACTCTGTCGGCGGTCTCCGCGATCACGCCCATGTCGTGGGTGACGAGCATCACCGCGGTACCCTGATCCCGGCAGAGCTGGCGGATGAGGCCGATGATCTGGGCCTGAATCGAGACATCGAGCGCCGTGGTGGGTTCGTCCGCGATGATCAGCCGCGGCTTCGCCGCGAGCGCCAGCGCGATCACCACCCGCTGCCGCATGCCGCCTGAAAACTGGTGCGGATAGTGGTCGACGCGGCTTGCCGCGCCGGGTATGCCGGTGGCTTCGAGAAGCTCGATGGCACGCTGCCGTGCCTGGCTTGCGCTCAGGCCAAGATGAACCTGCACGGTCTCCGCTATCTGACGCCCGACGCTGTAGAGAGGATTGAGCGAGGTGAGCGGATCCTGGAAGATCGCGCCGATCTGTCGGCCGCGAACCCGCCGCATGGCCTCCGGCGGAAGGTTGTCGATGCGCCGCCCCTCGAGCAGGATCTCCCCGCCACTGATGCGGCCCGGCGGATCGATCAGCCCGATGATGGCCGCGCCAGTGATTGACTTGCCCGCCCCTGACTCTCCGACCACGCCAAGCACCTCGCCCGCCGCGATCTCGAATGACACATCATCGATGGCGGTGAGCAGCGCGCGTCTGGTCGCGAACTCCACGCGCAGCCGGCGCACCTCGAGCAGCGGCACCCGATGGCTCTCGGTCTTTGACGGTATGGCGGTGACGGACATGAAGAATGCGAAAGGTCAGGGGCGACTGTCAGGCTGCAGGCGTTCTCGTTGCGGCGGTGGTCGGCATGAGGAGGATTCGGGCCGGGATCGGTGTGCGCGCGGGCGGTTCGTCAGCGAACCAGCCCGAGCACCGCAGCGCTATCGCGGCAGCATCAGCGCAGCCTCGGGTTGAGCGCATCGCGCAGCCAGTCGCCGATCAGGTTGACCGACATGCACAGCATCACCAGCGCAAGACCCGGAAACACCACCAGCCACCACTCACCCGAGTAGAGGAAGTTGTTGCCGCTGTTGATCATCGTGCCCAGCGAGGGAGACGTGGGCGGCACACCCACGCCCAGGAAGCTGAGCGTGGCCTCGGTGATGATCGCGGTGGCGATGTTGATGGTGGCGATCACCAGAACCGGACCCAGAACGTTGGGCAGGACATGGGTCATCATGATCCGCCAGGCCGGCACACCGATGACTCGGGCGGCCTGCACGTACTCGCGGTTCTTCTCCACCAGGGTGGAGCCGCGTACGGTGCGGGCGTACTGCACCCAGTTGGCCAGCCCGATGGAGCCGATCAGCACCAGCAAGGCCAGGGTGTCGCTGTGTGCGTCGCGAGGCAGGATGGCCCGTGCTGCGCCGTCGATCAGCAGTGCGATCAGGATCGCAGGGAAGGACAACTGAACATCGGCCACGCGCATGATGAAGGCATCAAGGCGGCCGCCGGCATAACCCGAGAGCAGTCCGAGTCCTACGCCGAGCACCATGGCCAGCACCACCGAGGCCAGACCGACGAGCAACGAGATGCGCGACCCGTAGAGGATGGTGGACAGCACATCCCGTCCCTGGTCATCGGTACCGAGCAGATATCGCCACTGGCCTTCACCGATCCATGCCGGGGGCAACAACGAGTCGTTCAGTGACAGCGAGGCGAGATCGAAGGGCCGATGCGGCGCCAGCCAAGGCGCGAAGGCCGCGCCCAGCACCATGACCATCGCGACGATGCTGGCCAGCACGGCCACCGGGCTGCGCCGGAAGCTGTGCCAGACATCACCATCGAGGAATCTCGCCAGCGCTGCGCCCATCAGCGTTTGCCTGCCGCCTTGCCTGCCTCGGGCTTCATCACCACATACTTGAAGGGATTGAAGTTGTCGGGCAACTGGACGAGATCGACCGACTTCTTCATGCCCCAGGCCAGAGCCTGCTGGTGCAGCGGCAGGTGCCCGACATCATCGGCGTGCAGCTTGAAGGCCTCGCTGATCATGGCATTGCGGCGGCCCTGATCGGTCTCGCTCGCGATCTTCGCGGTGAGCTCGTCAAGCTTCGGATTGCTGTAGCTGCCCAGATTGAACTGGCCCTGGCCTCCCGCAGCCGGCGTCGCCATCAGGGCGAACAGCGGGTTGTGCGAATCATAGGTGCCCGGCGTCCAGCCCAGCAGGTAGAACGAGGTGTTGCGCGACAGGATCTTGGGGAAGTAGGTGGCCTTGCTTTCG
The DNA here is from genome assembly GCF_982640115.1 of Quisquiliibacterium sp. Classification (NCBI taxonomy): domain Bacteria; kingdom Pseudomonadati; phylum Pseudomonadota; class Betaproteobacteria; order Burkholderiales; family Burkholderiaceae; genus Quisquiliibacterium; species Quisquiliibacterium sp. The sequence goes on from NZ_CEXFHW010000187.1 coordinate 5,724, forward strand.
GCTTCAAGGGTGATCTTCACCCCGACGCGGGCCAGCATGCCTGCCACCGCCTGACAGATTTCACCGTCATTCACATAGCGGTCGTTCGGGCAGTTCATCTTGACCTCGAACCCGTTCGGGTAGCCGGCCTCGGCCAGCAGCTTGCGGGCGGCCTCGGGATCGTGGGGCAGGCGCTTGTTGAGATCCGGCACGAAGCCCTTGATCCCGGGGCCGACCATCAGCGCGGTCGGCGCAGCCGCGCCGCGCATGATGCGGGTCTTGATCGCCTCGATGTCGATCGCCTGGTAGAAGGCCTGTCGCACCCGCTTGTCCTTGAACGGGTTCTTGCCTTTGACATTCGAGAACAGCAGCTCGTCGCGCTTCTGGTCCATGCCCAGGAATATGGTGCGCAGTTCCGGGCCCTGCATGATCTTGAGCGCCGGATTCTGAGCAAGCCGGGCCGCATCCTGCACCGGGACCGGCTGCATCATGTCGATCTCGCCGGAGATCAGCGCCGCCACCCGGGTGGCGTCGTTGCCGATGGGGGTGAACACCACCTCGTCGACATTGCTGTCGATCTTGTCCCAGTACGCGCCGTAGCGCGCCAGCGTGGTACGCACGCCGGGATCGCGCGCCTTCAGGCGGAACGGGCCAGTGCCATTGGCGCGGAACGAGGCGGCATTCTCCACGCCCTTGCGCTTGTCCACCGGCTGCGTGGCCTGATTGGCGACACACCAGCTCTGGCTCATGATGTACCAGAGCGAGAGCACGTCGGGCAGGATGGGGAACGGGCTGTTGGTGATGATGTCGATCGTGTGCGGGCCGACCTTGCGGATGTCCTTGATCGCACCCACGTAGGTCTTCACATCGGAGCCCTCGCCCGCCGCGCGCTTCCACGAGAAGATCACATCGTCGGCGGTGAAGTCGGTGCCGTCATGGAACTTCACGCCCTTGCGCAGGTCGAAGCGCCAGGTGGTTGGATCGGTCTGTTTCCAGGCCGTTGCCAGACCCGGGATCAGCCCGAGTTTCTTGTCGCGCGCGACCAGCGGCTCGTAGATGTTGCCGGTGAACGAGAGTTGCAGCGACTCGTTCAGCGAGTGCGGGTCCATGGAGAGCGCGTCTCCCTGGTCGGCCACCTTGAAGGTTAGCGCGGCCGCCGGGCTGGTGGCCATGAGCGGCATGGCCGCAGCGGTGGCGGTGGCCAGCGCGAGGGCGAGGCGTCGCAGTCGAGGCATCATGAGGTGTCTCCTGGAGATGGGGTGAGGGTCGGGTCAGGATCCGAGCGGCATCGAGCGCTCGACCAGCCTGACGAACAGCGAGGCGCCGAGCGGCAGGATGGCGTCGTTGAAGTCGTAGCGGGTGTTGTGCAGGAAGCAGCCGCTGTCGGTCCCGCCCTGGCCGATGCGGAAATAGGCGCCCGGCCGGCGCAGCAGCATGAAGGCGAAGTCTTCGGAGCCCATGCTCGGATCGAGGTCGGCAACCATGTTTTCGTCGCCGACCAGTTCGCGGGCGACTTCCTGACCGAACAGCGCCTCGGTCTGCGAGTTGACCGTGGCCGGATAGATGCGGGTGTATTCCACGCGGGCCCGCGCGCCGAAGCCCTGGGCGATCGACTGCACCAGTTCACCCAGGCGGGCCTCGATC
>NZ_CEXFHW010000188.1:0-7232 GCF_982640115.1 Quisquiliibacterium sp.
GCGTGCGCTACGCCCGCGAGCGCAAGCCCTTCGGCAAGGCGCTCGCAGAGAACCAGGCCATCCAGTTCCCGCTGGTCGAACTGGCCACCCAGTGCGAGATGCTGCGCCTGCTCATCCGCAAGACCGCCTGGGAGATGGACCAGATGCCCCACCCCGAGGTCGAGAAGAAGCTCTCGGACAAGGTCTCGATGTGCAACTACTGGGCCAACCGGCTGGTCTGTGAGGCCGCTGACCGGGCCATGCAGGTGCACGGCGGCATCGGCTACTCGCGGCACAAGCCCTTCGAGCACATCTACCGCCATCACCGCCGCTACCGGATCACCGAGGGCTCCGAGGAGATCCAGATGCGCAAGGTGGCGGGCTTCCTGTTCGGCTTCATGGGGCCGAACAAGCGCTGATAGGTCAGGCCCCGCCCCGGTCGCGCCCGGTCCTCGAGGACCCGGATGCCGGCCGCCAGGGGCCGGCGTGGAGGGTCAGTTTGCGGCCACCAGGACCGGTTCGGGTCTGGCGTCAGCCGCGACGATGCCCTGGATGATCTCGCCGAGCACCTGCTCGGCGCGGTCATGGGCCACCTGGCAGGTACCCGCAGCGCGATGGCCGCCGCCGCCATGGCGAAGACAGAGCTCACCCACATTGGCGCTGGCCGAGCGGTCGATGATCGACTTGCCGACCGCCAGCACGGTGTTCTGCTGCTTCAGGCCCCACATGACATGGACCGAAACCGAGCACTGCGGGAAGAGCGCATAGATCATGAAGCGGTTGGCGGCCCAGATGATGTCCTCGCCACGCAGGTCCAGAACCACCACCTTGCCGCGCACGCTGGCGCAGCGACGGATCTGCTCGATGGCACGCTGTTCTTGCTCGCGGAACAGGGCCACCCGCTCGACCACATCGGGCAACTCCAGGATCTGCTCGATGCTGTGGCCCCGGCAATAGTCGATCAGCTGCATCATCAGCTGGTAGTTGGAGACGCGGAAGTCGCGAAAGCGCCCCAGGCCGGTGCGCGCGTCCATGAGGAAGTTGAGCAGCGTCCAGCCCTCGGGGCGCAGCACATCATCGAGGCTGTAGGCGGCCGAGTCAGCCTTGTCGACGGCGGCCATCATGGCCGGCGAGATCCGCGGGAAGGTGGCGGCGCCACCGAAATGCTCGTAGACCACCCGCGCTGCCGACGGCGCCTCGGCCACGATCACATGGTTGGCCGCCCGTTCGCCGTTGCGCAGGGTTTCGGAGAGATGATGGTCGAAGACCAGATGCGCGGCTGCCACGTAGGGCAGGTTGGTGGTGATGTCGCGGGGACTGATCGCCACCTTGCCGTCCTGCATGTCCTTGGGATGGACGAACAGGATGTCGTCGATCAGGTCCAGCTCCTTGAGCAGGGCGGCGCATACCAGGCCGTCGAAGTCGGAGCGGGTGACAAGGCGGTATTTCTGGGCGGGCATCGGTCTTCCTGCACGGGCAATCGGGATCAGCCCGAGTTGTACCGCGGCCACGCCTGAATGGCTGCGCAAGGCCGATGAAGCGCTGACGGGAACCGATTGCCGGTCGGCAGGCAACGCCGTTTCCTGGCGACGCCCTGACAGCCTGCTTAAAATGCGGGAGGGAACCGGGCGGCGGTCAATGCGCCATTGCGGCGCGCCGCGAAACTCAGACGCCGAGGTGGCGTCCCGTAGGGGATTCGAACCCCTGTTACAACCGTGAAAGGGTCGTGTCCTAGGCCTCTAGACGAACGGGACAAGGTCTCTTGGTGGAGGTAAGCGGGATCGAACCGCTGACCTCTTGCATGCCATGCAAGCGCTCTCCCAGCTGAGCTATACCCCCGAAGAGCCTTCGAGTATAGAACCTTCGGGCATGCGTGTAAAGTTGGATCTTCCTGTCCGACTTTCTGGCCGCACCATGACCGCACAGCTTCTCGATGGCGCCGCCCTGGCGCAACGCATTCGTGCCGAGGTGGCCGAGCAGGCCGCACGGTTGACCCGGCAAGGCACGCCCCCGGGGCTGGCGGTGCTGCTGGTGGGCGATGACCCGGCTTCGGCGGTGTATGTGAAGCACAAGGTGAAGGACTGCGAAGAGGCGGGCCTGCGATCGGTCCTGCAGCGGTTGCCTGCGGACACCACCGAGGCCGATCTGCTCGCGCGCATCCGGGCGCTGAACGCAGACTCCTCGATCCACGGCATCCTGGTGCAGTTGCCGCTGCCGCCGCATCTCGACGCCCAGCGGGTGATCGAGACCATCTCGCCGCTGAAGGATGTCGATGGCTTCCATGTGGCCAGCGCCGGTGCCCTCATGACCGGGCAGCCCGGTTTCGTGCCCTGCACGCCACTGGGCGTGATGAAGCTGCTCGACCACGCCGGCGTGGACCTCACCGGCGCCGAGGCGGTGGTGGTCGGGCGCAGCAACATCGTGGGCAAGCCGCAGGCGATGCTGCTGTTGCAGGCGAGCGCCACCGTCACCATCTGCCATAGCCGCACCCGGGATCTCGCCGCGCACTGCCGTCGTGCCGATGTGCTGGTGGTGGCCGCCGGACGTGCCCGCATGGTCACCGGCGACATGATCAAGCCCGGCGCAGTGGTGATCGATGTCGGCATGAACCGCATCCCGGACGGCCCGCAGGCAGGCCGGCTGTGCGGTGATGTGGACTTCGACAGCGCCGCGGCGGTCGCCGGCGCGATCACTCCGGTGCCGGGCGGCGTGGGGCCGATGACCCGCGCCATGCTGCTCGTCAACACCCTGGAGGCGGCCCGCCGGGCCGTCACCCGCTGAGCTTTTTTCGCTGACCTCTTTTCGCTGAAGGCGCCTGCACCATGTCCGATCTGAACCCGCTGCTCGATTTCTCCGGCCTGCCGCGCTTCGAGCGCTTCCAGCCGGAGCATGTCGGTCCGGCGCTCGACATCCTGCTCGCCGAGGCCCGGGACACCGTCGAGGCCCTGACCCGCCCCGGCACGCCCGCCACCTGGGAGGGCTTCGTGGTGCCGATCGAGAACGCCACCGAGCGGCTCTCGCGTGCCTGGAGCCTGGTGGGACACCTTTGCAGCGTGGCCGACACGCCGCCGCTGCGCGCCGCGTTCAATGAGAACCTCCCGCGGGTCACGCAGTTCTGGACCGAGCTCGGCCAGAACCGGGCGCTCTACCAGCAATACCAGGCGCTGCGCGAGAGCAGCGGCTACGCCGCGCTCGGCCCCGCACGGCAACGGGCCGTGGACCTTGCGCTGCAGGGCTTTCGCCTGGGCGGGGTAGAGCTGGTCTCGCCGGCGCGCGAGCGTTACCTGGCCATCTCGGAGCGCCACGCCGCGATCGCGCAGAAGTTCTCGGAAAATGTGCTCGACGCCACCGACGCCTTCGAGCTGCGGGTAACCGATCCCGCCGAGGTGGCGGGCCTGCCGCCCGACGCCCTGCAGGCGGCGCGCGAAGCCGCGCAGGCCGCGGGCGCCGAGGGCTGGAAGTTCAGCCTGCAGTTCCCCTCGTACATGCCGGTGATGCAGTACGCCAGCCATCGGCCGCTGCGCGAGGCACTCTACCGGGCCTACGTGACCCGGGCCTGCGCCGAGGCCGCCGCGCCGGCCGACCCGCAGGCGCGCAGCGCGCTCGACAACACCCCGATCATCGCCGAGTTGCTGGCGCTTCGCCACGAGGAGGCCCAGCTGCTCGGCTATGGCAGCTACGCCGAGGTGTCGCTGGTGCCGAAGATGGCGCAGTCGCCCGCCGAGGTGATCGGATTCCTGCGCGACCTGGCGGCGCGGGCCCGGCCCTTCGCCCTGCGCGACCTGGACGAGATGCGACGCTTCGCCGCCGAGGAACTCGGTCTGACCGAACTGCAGCCCTGGGACACCGCCTTCGCCTCGGAGCGCCTCAAGGAGCGCCGCTACGCATTCTCCGACCAGACCGTGAAGCAGTACTTCCAGCTGCCGCGGGTGCTCAGCGGCCTGTTCGCGCAGATCGAGCGCCTGTTCGGCGTGACGGTGCGCGAGGACACCGCCGCGGGCTGGCATCCCGATGTGCGCTTTCATCGCATCGAGCGGGATGGCCAGCTGCTCGGCCAGTTCTACCTCGACCTCTACGCCCGGCAGGGCAAGCGGCCGGGCGCCTGGATGGACGACGCCCGTGGCCGTCGTCGCCTTGGCGCGGGCCTGCAGACCCCCGTGGCCTACCTGACCTGCAACTTCCAGGCACCCGTGGGCGGCCAGCCCGCCACGCTCACCCATGATGATGTGGTCACCCTCTTCCACGAGTTCGGCCACGGGCTGCATCACCTGCTCACCCAGGTGGAAGACCTTTCGGTCTCGGGCATCAGCGGGGTGGAATGGGACGCGGTGGAGCTGCCCAGCCAGTTCATGGAGAACTTCTGCTGGGAGTGGCCGGTGGTGCAGGCCATGAGCGCCCATGTGGAGAGCGGCGAACCCCTGCCACGCGAGCTGTTCGACCGGATGGTGGCGGCGCGCAACTTCCAGAGCGGCCTGCAGACCCTGCGCCAGATCGAGTTCGCGCTCTTCGACATGCGCCTGCATGCCGAGTACCAGCCGCACTCGCCGGTGCCGGTGCAGGCCGTGCTCGACGCGGTACGCGCCGAGGTAGCCGTGCTCATGCCGCCGGCGTTCAACCGCTTTCAGAACACCTTCTCGCACATCTTCGCCGGCGGCTACAGCGCGGGCTACTACAGCTACAAGTGGGCCGAGGTGCTCTCGGCGGACGCCTATGCCGCCTTCGAGGAGGCGCAGGCCGGCGGCGGCGGCGAGCAGGCCGCCATGCAGGCCGGGCGCCGGTTCCTGGCGGAGGTGCTTGCCGTGGGCGGCAGCCGACCGGCCATCGCCTCGTTCCGGGCGTTTCGCGGCCGCGAGCCGCGCATCGACGCCCTGTTGCGACACAATGGGATGGTCGAGGAAACCATCCATGAGACCCAAACCGCCTGAGCTCCTGATCGCCCTGGGCCTGCTGTTCAGCCTGTTCGCGCCCCTGTCGGCTTCTGCGGGGCCGTACAAGTGGCAGGACGAGAGCGGCCGGGTGGTCTATGGCGATCGCCCGCCGCACATGGATGCCAAGCAGCTCAGCGGCGGCGCGTTCATCGCGCCTCGCGAACAGGCCAGCGCCGCGGGCGAGAGCCAGCCCCTGCCGGCCGCGCTGCGCCCGCTGGTGGCCCGCAATCCGGTGGTCCTGTACTCGAGCCGCAACTGCGAGCCCTGCCGCGTGGCCCGGGAGCACCTGACCGGACGCGGCGTCCCCTTCGCCGAAAAGACACTCGGCACCGAGGCCGATGTGGCCGCCTTCAAGGCACTGGGCTTCACCGAGATGACCGTGCCCACCGTGAGCGTGGGTGCGGAGCGACTGATCGGCTTCGAGGCCACCTCCTGGAACCGCGCGCTCGATGTGGCGGGTTATCCCGCCCGCTCGCTGCTGCCGGCCAACTGGACGCAGCCCAAGGCCGAGCCGCTCGCGCCGGCCGTGCCGGTTGCGCCCGTCGCGCGACCGCCAGGCGGTCAGGTGGTCGAACGGCCGGTACGCGATCCGGCCCGGGAAGAGCCGCCGGCCGCAGCACTCATCCAGGCACCGAACAGCGCACGCGACCGCGGATTCCGCTTCTGACCGGGCCTGCCCGGGCACATCGGGACACCCTGGCAGAGGCCAGACGGCCTCAGCCCGCCGAACCTGCCGGCAGCGCGTACTGCCGGTAATCCGGTTCGAGTTCCAGTCGCATCGACACCAGAAAACGGCCCACGCACACATAGAAGCTCGCCGTGAGCGTGAGCTCGACGATGCCGGCATGGTCGAAATGCGGCGCCAGCGCGGCCAGACACTCGGGACTCGCGCCGGGGCCGCGGGTGACCTCCTCGGCCAGTTGGAGCACGGCCCGCTCCTCGTCGCTGAAGAGCGGCGAGTTCCGCCAGTCGGCGATGGCATCGATCTTGGCCTGCGGCACGCCCGCTGCCAGGGCCATGGGCACATGGTGAGCCCACTCGTAGGCCACCGCACCCACCTGCGCGCCGCGCAGGATGAGCAGTTCGCGGATCGCGCGCGAGGTGCGTGCGTTGAGCCGCAGGGGCCAGGCGAAGTCGATCCAGGCGCGCAGCATGGCCGGCGAGTTGCCCATCACGCGATAGAGATCGGGCACCTCGATGCCGCGACCGCGCACCTCGGCAAAGATGGCCTGCAGGGCCGGATCGGCGGGCTGCAGGGGAACCATGGGGACCGCTGTCATCGGAACACTCCTCGAAGAGGCCGGCGCGTCAGCCGCGCTGGCCGTTGCTGGGTGGCACGGCGAGACGGCCCGAGCCGGCGGTGGCCCCCGCGTCCACCGGCAGGACGATGCCGGTGACCCAGCGGGCCTCGTCGCTGACCAGATAGAGCACACCGTGGCCGACATCCCAGCCGGTGCCCTCGGTACCGAGCAGCGAACGCTGGCGACGCGCCTCACGCATCTCGGGGGACATGCCGCGTGACCAGACCATGGGCGTGTAGACCATGCCGGGCGCCATGCAGTTCACGCGGATGCCCTCGTGACCGTGATGAGCCGCCATGGCGCGGGTCATGTTGACCACCGCGCCCTTGGAGGTGGGATAGAGCAGGCTGGGATGACCACCGCGCAGGCCGGCCACCGAGGCGACATTGACGATCGCGCCGCCGCCGGCCTTGCGCATCTCGGGGATGGCGTGCTTGGCCATCAGCATCATCGAGGTGACATTGACCAGCAGGCCATGGTTCCAGGCGGCGAGATCCACCTCGACCGCATCGCCGGGTGGGCCACCGATACCGACGTTGTTCACCAGGATGTCCAGGCGGCCCCAGGCCTGCACCGTGCGCGACACCGCCTGGGCGCAGGCCTGCGGATCGGTCACATCGGCGGGGACGACGAGGCTTTCGTTACCCTCGGCGGCGATCATCTCGTGGGTGCGCTCGGCCCACTGCGGCACGGCATCGATCAGCGCCACGCGGGCACCATGCCGGGCCATCAGGATGGCCGCCGCACGACCATTGCCGATGCCGTCCTCGCGCGATCCGGCGCCGGTGACGATGGCCACCCGCCCGGCGAGGCGGGCCGCGCCAGGCGCGGCGGCAGGGGAGTCGGTCATGCGGCACCTCCACGGGGAGCGGGAACGCAGGCACCTTACCGGAAGCCGCCGAGGGCGGGCGGCCGGCAACGCGGTCTCGCCCAGGCCCGAGCCGGATACCGGAACCGCGAGCCGTGCCGGCAGGCCGTCCGGCGGGTGCCACAATGCGCAGGCGCCACCGTCCGGAACACCTGC
>NZ_CEXFHW010000189.1:0-7230 GCF_982640115.1 Quisquiliibacterium sp.
CCGCGCGTGTCCGTCATCGCGCTCCGACACCAGGGCTCGGGCCTCGTCGCCGCGACCAGCCAGCACCAGCGCCTCGGCCACCCGCAGCCGCAGGCCCTCGGTGGCCACGGCGCCACCGCGCATCAGGCGTTCACGGGCACAGTCGAGCACCGCAGGCAGCGTGGGATGCAGCACCCGCAGCCCGAAATCGATGGCAACCCCCAGCATCGACGCGGCAAGCTGGGGCTCGGCGCACTCGAAGCTCGCGGCGTCAAAGCCGGTCAGCGCGACCTGATCGATCACCTGCGACCAGTCAGGCAAGGACTGCCCGGCCTGTTCGATCAGCCGCCAGCGCTCCAGACCCTCGCCGCTGTAGAACACCAGGCGCGCCGCGGTCACGGCCATGGCCGCGCCATTGAAGTGCACCCAGCCGCGATCGAGGAAGATCCCGTCGGCCAGGAGCACCGCGTCACGCCATCGCCGGAAATCCGGCGCGCTCAGCGCGCGTCGGAACACCGCCCCGCGCGTGGCCGGGGTGGCCTGCCAACCCTGGTCGGAGCGGGCGACGAGGCCGCGCTCGGCGAGGGCGACAAGACACTCGTCGACATCGGCCTGACCGAAGTAGACCCCGCGCGAGGTCCGAAGCTCGAGCCGGCGCAGCAGATCGATCACCCACTTGCGATGCCGCGGCGTCCAGGCGAGCGCCAGCGCGCGCTGGACCAGTGCCGCCTCCGGGCCGGGCACGGCCGGATCAGAGTCGGATTCGGGCGCCGGCGGTAGGGACGGAAGAAGGTCAGGCATGGCGATCGGTCAACCCGGCAGTGTAGAACGCCGGCAAGGCCGAAAAGAAAAAACCCGGGGAGCGTCACCCCCCGGGTCTGCGGCCCGTCCCATCCCGACCGGGATGGGCACGGACCGTGGGCACTGCCCCGTGCGAGGCTCAGGCGGCCTTGCGGCGGCCGTCCTCGAAGAACTGCTCGTCTTCGGTGGAGCCCTTGAGCGCCGCGGTGGAGGACTCGCGCTCGACGGTGGTGGTCACCGCATCGAAGTAGCCGGTGCCGACCTCGCGCTGGTGCTTGACCGCGGTGAAGCCGCGCTCGGCCGCCGCGAATTCGGCTTCCTGCAGTTCGACAAAGGCGCTCATCTGGTTGCGGGCATAGCCGTGGGCCAGGTTGAACATCGAGTAGTTCAGGCTGTGGAAGCCGGCCAGGGTGATGAACTGGAACTTGTAGCCCATGGCGCCGAGCTCGCGCTGGAACTTGGCGATGGTGGCCTCGTCGAGGTTCTTCTTCCAGTTGAACGAGGGCGAGCAGTTGTACGACAGCATCTTGCCCGGGAACTGCTTGTGGATCGCCTCGGCGAAGTCACGCGCGAATTTCAGGTCCGGGGTGCCGGTCTCGCACCAGATCAGGTCGGCATAGGGCGCATAGGCCAGGCCGCGCGACACCGCCTGGTCGAAGCCGTTGCGGGTACGGTAGAAACCCTCGACGGTGCGCTCGCCAGTGAGGAAGGGGCGGTCGTTCTCGTCGACATCGGAGGTGACCAGGTCGGCCGCCTCGGCGTCGGTGCGGGCCAGCAGGATGGTGGGCACACCCATCACGTCGGCCGCCAGACGGGCCGCCACCAGCTTGGCGACATTCTCCCGGGTGGGCACGAGCACCTTGCCGCCCATGTGACCGCACTTCTTGACCGAGGCAAGCTGGTCTTCGAAGTGCACGCCCGCGGCGCCGGCGTCGATCATGGACTTCATCAGTTCGAAGGCGTTGAGCACGCCGCCGAAGCCGGCCTCGGCATCGGCCACGATCGGCGCACCGTAGTCGACGGAGCCGGGGTCGCTCGGGTTCTTGCCCTCCATCCACTGGATCTGGTCGGCACGGGTGAGGGTGTTGTTGATCCGGCGGACCACCGAGGGCACCGAGTTGGCCGGATACAGCGACTGGTCGGGGTACATCTCGCCAGCCAGGTTGGCGTCGCCCGCGACCTGCCAGCCCGACAGGTAGATGGCCTTCAGGCCGGCCTTGACCTGCTGCATGGCCTGGTTGCCGGTGAGCGCGCCCAGGGAGTTGACGAAGGGTTCGTCGTTGATCAGCCGCCAGAGCTTCTCGGCGCCGCGCCGGGCGAGGGTGTGCTCCACCGCGATCGAGCCGCGCAGGCGGATGACATCATCGGCGCTGTAACCGCGCTTGATCCCGCGCCAGCGGGGGCTTTCCGACCATTCCTTCTGCAGTTTCTGGGCTTCGAGTTCGCGTGAGGACATGAGGCACTCCTGAGGGTTGGTATCCGGTTCGAGACTGGCTGCGCGACCGTGCCGGTTCTGGTGCCGGCGTCGGCAAACAACATGACAAGACAGTAACTCTCGATGGTGCACAGCAGCACCAATCCAGCTCAGGAAATGCGAACTAAATTTCCCTTTAGAAACATTGGCTTGAGATCAATATTCCGCATTGCGGCATGACTTATTCCGTCATGGAAAATTCCGGTGCGGCGATGCACCGAGGCATTTCCATGATGAGAAATCAAAATCCCGCAATGTGAAAACGATCGATCCGGGATTGCCGGGTGACGGCAGCCTCGTGGATCAGACATCCGGCCGGTTGCGCATCCAGTCGGCGGTGCCGTGGAAGGACTGGAGCAGCCGCTCGAACAGCGGCGAGACCACGCCCCGGTCGCTCATGGCCTGGGCCATGCAGAGCAGCCACTCGTCGCGCTCGCGCGAGGCAATCGGAAACGGCAGATGCCGGGCGCGCAGGCGCGGATGGCCGAAGCGCGCCTCGTAGTGGGGCGGCCCGCCAAGCCAGCCGCACAGGAACCAGAAGAGCTTGTCGCGAGAGTCTTCCAGGGTGTTGGGGTGCAGCGCACGCAAGTGCACGAAGCGCTCGTCGATGGCCATCAGGTCATAGAAGCGGTCGACGAGTTCGCGCACACCCGGCTCGCCGCCCAGCAGCTCGAAGGGTGTTTTCGGATCGCCGCCATCGGCGGGCCGGTTTTCGGTGGGGGTGTTGGGGATGGTGGTCATGTCGGCGGCGGTGGCCCGTGTCTCTTCAGGCCTGACGAAGGCTGGCCAGCGGCGGCGCGCGCAGCACGCCACGCAGTCCGACCCAGCCCGTGAGCATGGCGATCAGCGCGCCCGCGAGCGCCCCCAGAACGAGGGTCTCCCAGCGCGGGTGGTAGTCAAACTGGAACGCCTGGGCGGCCAGCGCCCAGCCGGTGGTCATGGCACCGCCGGCCGCGAGCAGCCCGGCCAGCCCGCCAGACAGCCCCAGCTCCCAGTGCTGGGCTCGGGCGAGCTGCGCCCGCGAGGCACCCAGGGCGCGCATCAGCGCCGCCTCGCGCACCCGTTCGTCGCGCGAGCCGGCCAGCGCGGTGTAGAGGACGACCACACCGGCAGCCAGGGTCAGCAGGAACAGCAGCTCGATGGCGCTGACCACCTGGCCCAGCATGGACTGCACCTGGCGCACGATGTTGCCGGTGTCGAAGACCGTCAGGTTGGGAAAGCGCGCCACCAGCGTCTGCTCCAGAGGCGGCTTCCCCGGCGGCTGGCGCACCGCCGTGATCAGGGTCTGCGGCGCCTGCTCCGCCAGCCCTGGCGAGACGATCATGAAGAAGTTCACCTGCATGGAGTCCCAGGCCAGCTTGCGCACGCTGCCGATCCGGGCGTGGATCACCTGACCGGCCACATCGAAGCTGAGCCTATCTCCCAGGGCAAGGCCCAGGGTCTTGAGGATGCCCGACTCGACCGAGACTTCGGCGGCATCGGGCGAGTCGAACCAGCGTCCGGCGACCAGCCGGTTGTGCGCCGGCAGCTGCGCCGAGTACGAGAGATTGAACTCGCGATCGAGCAGCCGCTGGGCCCGTTCGTCGGTGTACTGATCGACGCGCACCGGTCGGTCGTTCACCGCCACCAGCCGGGCCCGGATCATCGGCCAGACCTGGGGATCGCGCACCCCGGCCTCCCGCAGCACGGCGCTGACCGGCTCGCGCTGGTCGGGCTGGATGTTGATCACGAAACGGTCAGGGGCATCGGGCGGACTGGCCTTCTGCCAGCTGGCGAGCAGATCCGTGCGGGTCACCGTGAGCAGCATCAGCGCCATCATGCCCACCGCCAGCGCAGCGGTCTGAACCACCGCCGCACCACGACGCCGCGACCAGGAGGCAAGCGCCAGCCGCAGTGCCGGGCTGCCCGCCAGCAGCGCCGGCGCGTGACGCAGGCCGCCCGCCGCGCGCATGGCGACCCATGCCGCGAGCGCGAACACGAGCGCAGCGGCCGCAAATCCGCCAAGCGCCACCAGCGCAAGCTGCCGGTCGCCGGCCAGCCACAGCAGCAGCAGGCCGAAGGCCAGCACCGCGAGCGCCGCCGCCGCCCAGGGCGAGGCCCCCGGTCCGCCAAGCTCGCGGCGCAGCACACGCAGCGGCGGCACGCCCGCCAGGCGCAGGAAGGGCCAGGCGCCGAACCCGAGCAGCAGCACCCCGGCGGCCAGCACGGCCTGCGCCGCCGGCCAGAGCGAGGGCGCGGGCAGCGGCAAGGGCACCAGCGGCGCGATCGCCGCGGCCAGGCCGAAGTGCACCGCCCAGCCCAGGGCGGCCCCCACCAGCCCACCGATCAGCCCGATCCAGACCAGCTCGAGCAGCAGCAGGATGGCGAGATCGCGCTGGCGCACGCCGATGGCGCGCATCACCGCACAGCCGTCGAGGTGACGCTGCGCGAAACGCCGAGCCGCCAGCCCGATGGCCACCGCCGCGATGAGCGCGGTGAGCAGGGCCACCAGCGAGAGGAAGCGCTGGGCGCGCTCCAGGGTGATGCGCAGCTCTGGCCGGCCGTTCTCGAGGGTCTCGATCCGGCCGGCCCGTTCGCCCCGGGCCCGGAACGCCGCCTCGAAGGCTGTCACCTCGGCGGGCGCGCCGGCGACCAGCATGCGCCAGCTCACCCGGCTTGCCGGCTGTACCAGCCCGGTTGCCTCGAGGTCTTCGAGGCGGATCATGGCACGCGGCGCAAAGTTGACGAAGTTCGCACCCCGGTCGGGCTCCACGGTGATCAGCCGAGCCACCGTGAAGGTGGAGTCGCCCAGGGTGACCTGCCCTCCCACCGCGACACCCAGCGCCTGCAGCAGCTGGGCGTCGGCCCAGAGCGAGCCCCGGGACGGCGCCTGCGTGGCGGGCTCGTCGGGCTGACCCGGCGCGGCAGCCACCCGCAGCCGGCCACGCAGCGGGTAGGACTGCGACACCGCCTTGACCGAGGCGAGCTGCGGTCGGCCCGAAGCGCTCACCATGCTCGGAAATATCACGGTCTGGGCAGTGGCCAGACCGCGCTGCGTGGCATCGGCCAGCCATGCCGGCTCGGGTGCCCGGTCGGCGACGATGACCAGATCGGCACCCAGGAGCTGGCGGGCCTCCAGAGAAAGCGCCTGGCGCATCCGGTCGACGAAGAAGCCCACCGAGGCGACTGCGGCCGCGGCCACCACCAGCGCCGCCAGCAGCAGCCCGAGCTCGCCGGCGCGCCAGTCGCGTCGCAGGAACTGCCAGGACAGCGCCAGCCGCCGCGGCCGACCGGGCGCGGCAGCGCCGGGTGCACGCGCGACGATCGCAGACAGGGTGTGCTCGGGGGATGGCGGCAAGGCAGGGGCTCGGCAGGGGAAGGCAGGGAGCGGAATTATCATCCCGGCATGCGGCCAGTCCGCCGCTGACCCGGGAAAACCCCATGCGCACCCTTCACTGGTATTACGACTTCGTCTCGCCTTACGCCTATCTGCAGAGCACCCGCCTGGCGGACTTCGCCGAACAGGTGGTGGTCCGCTGCCATCCGGTGCTGTTCGCCGGCCTGCTCGCGCACCACGGGCACAAGGGTCCCGCCGAGATCCCGGGCAAGCGGCGCTTCACCTACGAACATGTGGCGTGGCTGGCCGAGCGCAACGGCATCGTCCTGCGCATGCCGCGCCTGCACCCCTTCAATCCGCTGCCGCTGCTGCGCCTGGCGGTGCTGTTCGACAGCCCTTCAGACCTGGTCTGCCGGCTGTTCCGCTACGTCTGGGTGGAGGGCCACCTGCCCGATGAGCCCGAGCACTGGCAGGCCCTGCTTGCCGAACTCGATGTCCGCCCGGAGGAGCTGGACAACCCCGAGCTGAAGCAGGTGCTGCGCGACGACACCCAGGCGGCGCTCGAGGCCGGCGTGTTCGGCGTGCCCACCTGCGAGCTCGACGGGCAGCTGATCTGGGGCTACGAGGCCACCCCGATGGTGCTGGCGAAGATCGCCGGCGATCCCTTCTTCGAGGGCGAGGCCATCCGCGCCGCCCATGCCGTGGGCGAGGGCGTCAGGCGTCGAGCCCCATGACCTTGCGGCGGGCGCTCTCCGGGGTCAGGTTGAGCAGCCGGCCGATCTCGGTGAGGTCATCGGGTACCGCGGGATTATCCCAGCCAAGCTGCGTGTGACGGGCGATGTCCACCGCCAGCACCACATTGCGCACCTGCGGGTTGTCGAGGTGCTCCCGGTCGGTGATCTGCGCGAGCAGCTCGGGCAGGTGCCAGGCCTGCATCAGCGCGCGCTGCAGATCCTGCAGACGGATGTTGAGCACCTCCAGCTGCGCCTGCGCCGAACGCAGCGCCGGGTCGGCCGCCTGACGATCGCGGATGCGCCTCGCCAGGGCGGGCGCGCGGCACCACAGCAGCATTTCGGCGAAGTCGTGCAGCATCGCGGCTTCCTGGATCACCTCGGCATCGGTGTCCAGACGATGCACCGCGAAGCCCAGCGCGAACCCCGCGGCGCGAAAGCCGCGGTCGATCACCTGTTGCAGCCCGGCCAGCGCATCGGCATCATCGGCGAGCAGGTCCTCGACCACCGCCGGTGAGCGGAAGTCGTCGAAGAACCGGCCCAGACCCATCATCACCACGCCGGTGACTGCGGTCTCGGTGTCGGTGACGGCGCGCCGCGACCGATGCCGGGCGGCCAGTGCCAGGATGCGCAGGGTGAGCAGCGGATCGGCCTGAGCGAGGCGCCCGATGGCAATCGGCGAGGCACGGTCCTCGTCGACGATCATCTCGGCCAGCCCGACCGCGCTCTCGCGAAGGATCGGGATCTCCATGTCGCGAAACACCCTGCTCCAGGCATCCAGATTCGGCAATGCGTTGATGATCATCATGGCGACTCCCGAAGCGGGTCCGATCCCTTCCCCCTGCAAGCTGTTATCGGCCGCGCCGGGCCGGACTTGAGCTTTTTGCCGCGATCCGCGGCCGGCGGGCGCGATGGATGCATCCATCGCG
>NZ_CEXFHW010000190.1:0-7189 GCF_982640115.1 Quisquiliibacterium sp.
GGCCAGCTCGAGCTGCTCGAAGAGGCCAAGAACGAGGCCAAGCGTCAGGGCCTGTGGAACTTCTTCCTGCCCGATGCCGAGACCGGCGAGGGCCTGTCCAACCTCGACTACGCCTACATCGCGGCCGAGCTCGGCAAGAACCCGCTGGCTTCGCAGTGCATGAACTGCTCGGCGCCCGACACCGGCAACATGGAGGTGCTCGAGCGGGTGGGCACCCCGGCCCAGAAGGAGAAGTGGCTCAAGCCCCTGCTCTCGGGCGAGATCCGCTCGGCCTACGCCATGACCGAGCCTGACCGGGCCTCCTCCGATGCCAAGAATGTCGGCATGCGCGCGGTGCTCGAGGGCGACGAATGGGTGCTCAACGGCGAGAAGTACTACATCTCGGGCGCCGGCGATCCGCGCTGCAAGATCATGATCACCATGGTCAAGACCAGCCCCGATGCGCCGCCGCACAAGCAGCAGTCGCAGATCCTGGTGCCCATCGACACCCCCGGGGTCAAGATCCTGGGCCCGATGTGCGTGTTCGGCGACGATGACGCGCCGCATGGCCACATGCACATCCGCTTCGACAATGTCCGTGTGCCCAAGGACAACATGCTGCTGGGCGAGGGTCGCGGCTTCGAGATCTCGCAGGTGCGCCTCGGCCCGGGCCGGATCCACCACTGCATGCGCTCCATCGGCCAGGCCGAGAAGGCGCTCGATCTCATGCTCAAGCGCGGTCTCTCGCGCGAGGCCTTCGGCAAGAAGATCATCTGGCTGGGTGGCAACATCGAGATCGTGTCGCGTGCCCGCATCGAGATCGAGGCCATGCGCCTGATGGTGCTCAAGGCGGCCAAGGCCATGGATGTGCTCGGCAACCGCGAGGCCCGCATCTGGGTGCACATGGTCAAGGCCATGGTGCCCGAGAAGGTCTGCAAGATCATCGACCAGGCCATCCAGATGCACGGCGCCACCGGCATCTCGCAGTGGACCCCGCTCGCCGGCATGTACACCGGTCAGCGCACGCTGCGTCTGGCCGACGGTCCCGATGAGGTCCACCACCTGGTGGTCGGCCGCAACGAGGTCCGCCGCCTCGAGAGCGACGACGAGGAGATGACCTCCTCGATGGTCTGGCGCAACTGAACCGGCCCGGCCGTCATCTGACCCGCCCACGGGGCCGTCCGGCGCGAGCCGGCCGGCCCCGTTTCTTCACCGTCACGGAGCAACCCGCATGAATCCGTCATTCGACGATCTCTTTTCCATCAAGGGCAAGGTCGCCCTGGTCACCGGCGGCTCGCGCGGCATCGGCGAGATGATCGCCGCCGGGTTCATGGCGGCCGGCGCCAAGGTCTACATCTCCTCGCGCAAGGCCGATGCCTGCGAGGCCACCGCGCGCCGTCTCGAGCAGGCCTATGGCGGGCAGTGCATCCCGCTGGCGGCCGACCTCTCCCGCATCGAGGGCGTGGGCTCGCTGGCGCAGCGTCTGTCGGCCCTCGAGCCGCGGCTGGATATCCTGGTGAACAACGCCGGGGCGGCCTGGGGCGCGCCCATCGACGAGTTCCCCGAGATCGGCTGGGACAAGGTGATGGACACCAATGTGAAGGGCGTGTTCTTCCTCACCCAGAAGCTGCTGCCGCTGCTGCGCGCCGCGGGTGCCGGGCCCAGCCCGGCGCGGGTGATCAACATCGGCTCCATCGATGGCCTGAAGAGCGCGATCTTCGACACCTTCTCCTATGGCGCGTCCAAGGCGGCGGTGCACCACCTCACCCGGTTCCTGGCCGCCCACCTCACCCGCGAGCGCATCCTGTGCAATGCCATCGCGCCGGGCCCCTTTCCCACCTGGATGCTCAGCACCGGGGTGGGCTTCGGCGGTGCCACCGAGGGTGTCGACTGGGAGAGCGTCGGCGCGCGCAACCCGAGCGGTCGGGTGGGCACGCCGCAGGACATCGCCGGCCTGGCGATCTTCCTGAGTTCGCGGGCCAGCGAGTTCATCGTCGGGCAGGTGATCGCCTGCGACGGCGGGATCGTCGGCACCTCCTGAATCGCGTGCCATCGGGGCGCGGTCATGCCGCGCCGGTGGGGTGCCGGCACCGGTTTCTTCGGTGCCGCCGCCCTCGCAGGCCGGCCGCTCAGGCGGCCTGTCTCACCCGCTCCACCGCCTGCTCGGCGAGCGTGAGCGCCGTGCCGATGCGCCCGCGCATGTGTTCGAGATCGATGCCGGCGCTGCTCTTCTTGCCCTCGAGGTAGCGGGCATAGACGCCGTGCACGATCATCGCGGTCTTCCAGCGGTTGAAGCCCAGGTAGTAGTCGATGCGCGAGAGGTCGCGGCCGCTTCGCTCGGCATAGCGCTGCGCGAGATAGGCGCGGTCAGGAAAGCCCGGCACCGAGGTGGAGGCGTCGGAGGCCTGCGGGATCGCGTCGCGCGGGTCGGGCCACCAGTTCAGGGCATAGGCGAGGTCGGCGAGCGGATCGCCCAGCGTGGAGATCTCCCAGTCGACCACCGCGGCCACCGTGGCCTGCGGACCGACCAGCACATTGTGGGTGCCGTAGTCGCCGTGCACCACGCGCGCGGGTTCCTGCGCGGGCAGGTTCTCGAGGAAGAATTTCTGCAGCGAGTGCGCGCGCGGGTCGTCGTACTTCGCGGCCGCGGCCGAGGCGGTCCAGGAGCGGTACCAGGCATTGAGCTGGCGACCCACATAGCTGTCGCGCTTGCCCAGTTCGCCCAGCCCGACCGCATCGGGATCCACCGCATGCAGGTCGGCCAGCACATCGATGAAGGAGTGGGCGAACACCATGCGCCGGTCGGCGGGCACCCAGCGCAGGGTGTCGGCGGCGCTGTAGAGCGGGTGGCCGTCGACCATGCCCATCACATAGAAGTTCGCGCCGGTGACCGCGCGGTCGGTGCACAGCCCGAGCGCCGCCGGCACCGGCACGGCGGTGGGGCCCAGGGCGCTGATCAGCTGCCACTCCCGCTCCATGTCGTGGGCCTTGGGCAGCAGCTCGCCCATGGGCGGTCGGCGGATGACCGCGCTGCGGCCCTGCGCGTCGTCGAGCCGGTAGGTGAGGTTGCTGTGGCCGCCCTCCAGGCGCGTCCAGCGCAGCGGCGGGGTGAGCCCGCGCACATGGGTGCTGATCCAGGCTTCGACGGCCGGCACATCGTAGCCGGGGATGGGGGTGCTCATGTCCGCTGTCTCCTCAGGAGGCTTTCAGGCCGAGGCTGGCCACCGCGGCGTCGCGCAGCTGGCGCTTGAGAATCTTGCCGGATGCGGTGCGCGGCAGCGGCCCGTCGGATTTCAGGATGTAGCGCGGCACCTCGAAGCGGGCAAGGTGGCCGGCGAGGAACTCGCGCAGGGCCTCGGCCTCGAGCGGTTCGGTGCAGTGCACGGTGGCGCCCACCTCCTCGCCCAGGCGCTCGTCGGGCACGGCATACACCGCTGCCTCGTGCACCTGCGGGTGCATGAGCAGCGCGGCCTCCACCTGCCCGCAGCCGATATTCTCGCCGCCGCGGATGATCAGGTCCTTGATGCGGTCGACGATGAACAGATAGCCCTCATCGTCGAGGTAGGCGACATCGCCGGTGCGAAACCAGCCGTCCTCGAACAGGCCGGCATTGAGCTCGGGACGGTTCCAGTAGCCGCTGAACATGCCGGTGCCACGCACCAGCAGCTCGCCGCGCTCACCGGCCGGCAGGGCGCGGCCCTGCTCGTCGATCACCTTCAGCTCCATCACCGCCGAGCAGCGGCCCGAGCTGGCGGGCCGGATGAGGTACTCCTCGCCGCCGATGCCGGCGCCGATGGCGTTGGTCTCGGTCATGCCCCAGCCGGTGCCGGGCAGGGCGTTGGCAAAGGAACGGTCGATCTGGCGCACCTGCTCGGGCGCGCGGGGCGCGCCGCCGCCGCCCACCGCGAGCATCGAGGACAGGTCGCGCTGGCTGCGCTGGGCTTCGCGCACCAGATCGCCGGTCATGGCCGCAGGCGCGATGAACGAGCTGATGCGCTCGCGCTCGATCAGCTCGGCGGCCTGCACGGCATCCCACTTGTGCATGCACACCATGCGGCGTTGCTGGCGATAGCAGCTCAGCCAGACCGCGTGGGAGCCGGTGGCATGAAAGAGCGGCACGGCCAGCAGGGTGCAGGGTGGTTGCGCCGGCGTGGGCGCGGGCTGGCCGCTCATGAGGATGGCGGCCTGGGCGTCGAGCTCCCAGGAGAGCAGCGCGGCCAGCACGCTGCGGTGGGTGAGCATCACGCCCTTGGGATGGCCGGTGGAGCCCGAGGTGTAGAAGATGGCGGCGAGGTCTTCGCCGCTGACGGTGGCCGGAGGCATCGGCGGGTTGCCGGCCTGCGCCAGCAGCGCGTTGAAGTCCGGCACACCGGCCGGCGCGGCGCTGGCCCGCACGGCGATCGCCTGCACGCCCTGCGCGCCGCTCTGCGCGAAGCGATCCAGACGCTCCTGGTCGGCGATCAGCACGCGGGCGCCGCTGTCGCGCAGGCCGTAGGCCATCTCCTCGGGCTGCCACCAGGCGTTCATGGCCACCGCCACCGCGCCGATCGAGGTGGCCGCAGTGAAGGCGATCACCCATTCCGGGTAGTTGCGCATCGAGATCGCCACCCGGTCGCCATGACCCACGCCGTAGCGCGTCACCAGCACGCTGGCCAGCGCGGCCGCCCGCTGCCGGGTCTGCGCGAAGCTCAGCCGCTCGTCCTGGTAGATCAGGAAGGGCTGCTCGGTGGCGGTGTCCTCGAAGAGCTGGCGCAGGGACGCAGGGGCGTTCACGAACATGCGCAGGGGGCGCCCGGCGACCTCGCGGGTCTGCAGCTCATAGGGCTGGCCGGGCGCGGTGAGGATGGCCAGGGCCTGCTGGCGGGTGGGCAGCGCGGTGGTACTCATGCGGTGGCTCGCGTGGGCGGCCTTGCGGGCCGCCAGGGTATGGGGATGCAGCGTGGCGCGGCCCGTCTGCGCGGGCCTCGGCCGACGCGCGCGCTCAGTAGGCCGTGGCCGGGCCCTTGGGGGCGATCGTGCCGCGGGCGCTGGCCAGCTCGGCGGTGGCCGCCGACATCATGAAGCCGATGTCCGAGCCGAGCGTGACGAACTCGAAGCCCATCGCCAGCCGCCGCTTGGCCCAGGCCAGGCTGCTGGTGTGGATGCCGGCCGGCACCTTGTGCTTCTTGCAGGCCTGCAGGATGCGTTCGACGGTCTCGAGGTGCCGGGGTTCGTCGGTGTCGCCCTGCGCGGGCAGCCCGATGGCCAGCGCGAGATCGGCCGGGCCGATGTACACCCCGCCCAGGCCGGGCGTGCTGACGATCGCCTCGAGGTTGTCCAGGCCCTGGCGGGTCTCGATCATCGCGATGCAGGCCATCTCGTCGTTGGCTTCCCTGGCGTAGCCGGCGCCGCCATAGAGACCGGCGCGCAGCGGCCCGAAGGAGCGGCTGCCCAGCGGCGGGTAGCGGCAGGCCGAGATCGCCGCGGCGGCTTCCTCGCGGGTGTTGACCAGCGGCACGATCACGCCGTAGGCGCCGGCATCGAGCGCCTTCATGATCTCGCGCGGGTCGTTGCCCGAGACCCGCACGATGGGCGTGGTGTCGCTGCCGGAGATGGCGGGCAGCATGTGCCGCAGGTCGCCGTAGTCGAGCAGGCCGTGCTGCATGTCGACGCACAGCCAGTCGAAGCCGATCCTGGAGAGCGCCTCGGCGCTGTGGGTGTTCGACAGCGACAGCCAGCCGCCGATGGTCTGCTGGCCGGCGCGCCATTTCGCGAGTGCGGCGTTCTTTCTCATGGTGTCTCCCCCGGGATGGTGGTGGGGCCGCTGCCAGAGGGCTGGCGCGGCCGTGTGTGATGTGTCTGCGCATTGTCCACCAGCGCGACGCGTGGCGCATCCCGCACGGCGTTCTCCCGCCGTCCGATCACGGTCACCCGGCCGATTCCTGGATCATCGCGGCTTTCGCAGGCCGGCGGATGGTGTGAAGATGCGGGTCGATCCGCAGGCGCCTCCCGGGGGGTCTGCGCCGGACATCCATCCCGCACCCGAGGAGACACCCATGCGGCAAGCAGTGATCGTTTCGTATGCGCGCACCGGCCTGGCCAAGGCCGGCCGCGGCGGCTTCAACAGCACCTCCAACATGGCCCTGCTCGGCCACGCGGTGGAGCACGCGGTCAAGCGCTCCGGCGTGGCCCCTGCCGAGGTCGAGGACGTGATCGCCGGCTGCGTGGCCGCCTCGGGCAATGTCGCGCGCGGCGCGGCGCTGCTGGCCGGTCTGCCGGTCACCACCTCGGGCATGACCATCCACCGGGCCTGCTCCTCGGGCCTGAACGCCATCGCGCATGCCTGCCACTATGTGACCCACGAGGGCGCCGACATCGTCGTCGGTGGCGGCGTCGACTCGATCAGCTTCCAGGGCGGCGGCGGGGGCGGCAAGGAAGACCGCATCAGCGAGATGTACCCGGCCTACTGGATGCCCATGATCGATACCGCCGATGTCGTCGCCGCGCGCTACGGCATCAGCCGCGAGTACCAGGACCAGTACTCGCTGCAGTCGCAGCAGCGCATGGCCGCGGCCCAGCAGGCCGGCAAGTTCAAGGACGAGATCATCGCCGTCAAGACCCGCATGAAGGTCGTCGACAAGGTCACCAAGGCCGAGTCGATGGTCGATGTGGAGGTCGACAAGGATGAGTGCAACCGCCCCGACACCACCCTCGAGGGCCTGGCCAAGCTCGAGCCGGTGAAAGGCGCCGGCAAGTTCATCACGGCCGGCAATGCCAGCCAGCTTTCCGACGGCGCGGCCGCGGTGGTGGTCATGGAAGCCCGCGAAGCCGAGCGCCGCGGTCTGCAGCCGATGGGCGCCTTCAAGGGCTGGGCGGTGGCGGGCTGCGAGCCCGACGAGATGGGCATCGGCCCGGTCTTCGCCATTCCGCGTCTGCTGGCGCGCCACGGCCTGAAGATCGACGACATCGACCTGTGGGAACTGAACGAGGCCTTCGCCAGCCAGTGCCTCTACAGCCGTGACAAGCTCGGCATCGACCCCGCCAAGTACAACGTCAACGGCGGCTCCATCGCCATCGGCCACCCCTTCGGCATGACCGGCGCGCGGCTCACCGGCCATGTGCTCATGGAAGGCAAGCGTCGCGGCGCCAAGCATGTGGTGGTGTCGATGTGCATCGGCGGCGGCATGGGCGCGGCCGGTCTGTTCGAGGTCTACTGATCCTGCCGGGGGGG
>NZ_CEXFHW010000191.1:0-7103 GCF_982640115.1 Quisquiliibacterium sp.
CCGCCCGGGCCTGCAGGCCCGGGCGTGGGGATCGGAAGCGCTGCGGCAGATCGCGTCTGCCGGCACAATGCGCGTGCATCCGCGGAGACATGAGACATGGCGAGCGCCACCCGACTGATCAAGAAGTACCCGAACCGGCGCCTCTACGACACCCAGACCAGCGCCTACATCACGCTGGCCGATGTCAAGCAGCTGGTCCTCGACAGCGAGGACTTCAAGGTGGTCGACGCCAAGTCGTCCGAGGACCTCACCCGCAGCATCCTGCTGCAGATCATCCTTGAGGAGGA
This sequence comes from Quisquiliibacterium sp., assembly GCF_982640115.1. Classification (NCBI taxonomy): domain Bacteria; kingdom Pseudomonadati; phylum Pseudomonadota; class Betaproteobacteria; order Burkholderiales; family Burkholderiaceae; genus Quisquiliibacterium; species Quisquiliibacterium sp. The sequence continues at coordinate 288 of NZ_CEXFHW010000191.1, forward strand.
GGCCGGCGGCGCGCCGCTGTTCTCCTCGGTGATGCTCTCGCAGATCATCCGCTTCTATGGCCATGCCATGCAGGGGATGATGGGCGCGTACCTCGAGAAGACCATGGGCGCCTTCGTCGAGATCCAGGGCAAGATGCAGGATCAGTCGAAGGTCTTCTACGACGCCAAGGGCCTGCCCAGCCCCGAACTCTGGACCCAGTTCATGTCGGTCCAGACGCCCATGATGCAGACCATGATGGGCAACTACATCGAGCAGAGCAAGAACCTGTTCGTGCAGATGCAGGAACAGATGCAGCAGCAGGCCCGCAGCATGTTCCAGACCTTCCCCTTCCCGCCGCCCGGCAGCGACAAGAAGTAGCACCGTTGCCACCGGCACGCCGGTATTGCAGCCGGCGCACGCCTTTCCCGCATGACACAGACTCCGATCAAACCCTTGCGCCGCGTCGCGGCCCGTCCGCCTGCCGCGCCTCGCGTGGGTTTCGTGTCGCTGGGCTGCCCCAAGGCGCTGGTCGACTCCGAGCGCATCGTCACCCAGCTGCGCGCCGAGGGCTACCTGATCGCCCCCAGCTATGCCGATGCCGATCTGGTGGTGGTGAACACCTGCGGGTTCATCGACGCCGCAGTCACCGAGTCGCTCGACGCGATCGGCGAGGCTCTGGCTGAAAACGGCAAGGTGATCGTCACCGGCTGCCTGGGCGCCAAGAGCGGCGCCGATGGCGGCAATCTCGTGGCCGGCGTGCATCCCAGCGTGCTCGCCGTGACCGGTCCGCATGCCCTCGAGGAGGTGATGGGTCATGTGCACCGCCACCTGCCGCGGCCGCATGACCCCTTCACCGATCTGGTGCCCGAGGCGGGCGTGAAGCTCACGCCGCGCCATTACGCGTACCTGAAGATCTCCGAGGGCTGCAATCACCGCTGCGCCTTCTGCATCATCCCGGCCATGCGTGGCGATCTGGTCAGCCGCCCGATCGGCGAGGTGATGCGCGAGGCCGAGGCGCTGGTGAAATCGGGCGTGCGCGAACTGCTGGTCATCTCCCAGGACACCAGCGCCTACGGGGTCGATCTGCGCTACCGCACCGACTTCGTGGGCGGCCGGCCGGTGCGCACCCGCATGCTTGAACTGGCCCGCGAGCTCGGCGAGCTCGGGGTGTGGGTGCGGCTGCACTATGTGTATCCCTATCCGTCGGTGGATGAGGTGATCGAGCTCATGGCCGAGGGCAAGGTGCTGCCTTACCTCGATGTGCCTTTCCAGCACTCGCATCCGCGGGTGCTGCGCGCCATGAAGCGGCCCGCGAGCGGCGAGCGCAACATCGAGCGCATCCAGGCCTGGCGTCGCAGCTGCCCGGAGCTCACCATCCGCAGCACCTTCATCGCCGGCTTCCCGGGCGAGACCGAGGCCGAGTTCGAACACCTGCTCGAGTTCCTGCGCGAAGCGCGCCTCGACCGGGTAGGCTGCTTTGCCTACTCGCCCGTGGATGGCGCCAGCGCCAATGCACTGCCGGGCGCACTGCCCGACGAGGTGCGTGAGGCCCGCCAGGCGCGGCTGATGGCGGTGCAGGCCGAGATCAGCCGGGAGCGCCTGTCACGCTTCGTGCGCCGCACGGTCGATGTGCTGATCGACGAGATCGAGGTCGATGAGCAGGGCGAGATGCTCGGGGCGATCGGCCGCTCGGCCGCCAGTGCCCCCGAGATCGATGGCTGCGTGTACGTGAAGCCACACCCCGGCCTGCGGGTGGGTGAATTCTCGCGGGTGCGGATCACCAGCGCCACCGAGCACGACCTGCGCGGCTCGGTGGTGAGCTGACGGGCGACGGCGGGTCGACCCGGGCAGGCGGCCCCAGGCAGGGAAGCGGTCTGATGCAGGGCTCGCCGGGCGGCCGTGCCCGGCGCCTGCTCACCAGAGCGCGCTGAGGTAGAGCGAGCCGCTGATGCCCCAGCCGATGATCCAGACCAGGCTGCGCAGCGCGGCCAGGTCCGCGAGATAGAGCCCCAGATAGGCCACGCGCAGCGCCACGAAGACCATGGCCAGCAGATCGATGCGGCCCTGCGGCACCTGCATCCATTGCGCGGCGAGCACGCCCGCGGCAAAGAACGGGAAGGCCTCCCAGGCATTGGCCTGCGCCGCGTTGGCGCGGGCCCGATAGCCGCCCAGGCGCGACAGCCACTCGCGAGGATTGTGGTTGTCGTAGTTGCGCAGGCCGGCCTTGGCGATGCCGGTGGACACGATGGGCAGCACACCCGCGATCAGCATGCAGACAATGGCGATGGTCATGGAAGGTCCTTCGGGGCAGAGGGCTCAGGGTAACCCGGAAGCGCGCGGCGCCGCCCTTGCGCCGGCTCAGGGCCGCACCGCCGGGGTCTCCTGCGGCATGCCCTCAGCGCGCTGGAACAGGTGCAGTTCGAGTTCGATCAGTTCGGCAGAGCCGGCCGGGTAGGGCTGGGCTCGCACGCCGGTCATGCAGTTGCGCAGTCGCCGCTGCAGCGAGCCCAGGGCCTGCCATTGCAGGCGGTAGAGCGGGTAGCCGGTGGGGTGCCCCTGCGGGATCGGAGTGCCGCCGAGACTGCGGCCGGCCAGCCGGTCATGGCAGTCGGCGCAGGCAAGGTCCAGCTGGCCGATACGGGTCTCGAAGCGCATTCGTCCGCGCTCGCGAGCGGCGGCCAGGCGCTCGTCGGCGGGCGGTGCGATCGGCAATCCGCGCGACTGCAAGCCGATGAGGGCCGAGAGCGCGAGCAGCGGCGCGCTCTCCCAGGACCAGGCCGGCGCCTGCTGATGCACCTGCCGGCAGGCATTGATCCGGCCATCGAGGTTCAGTGCCGTGCCGGTGCGCGCATCGAATCCGGGGTATCGCGTGGCCACGCCGCGCAGACGCCCGGGCTCGCCGTGGCAGTCGACGCAGGCTGGCCGGCCACCGGGTGCGGGCTCCCGCCATAGCGCTTCGCCCGCCAGCACCGAAAGCATGGCCGGGTTGGCGGCGTCATCGCGTTGCATGGCCTGGGTGGCCGCACCCATGTCCCGATAGCCGGAGCGTCGGGGCGGGTCGGCGGCAGCGGCCGGCGCTGGCAGCAGCGCGCCGAGCAGGAGCAGCAGCCGCACGCGATGCAGCAGGCGCGATTGTGCCCCGACGGGCATGCGCAACGCCCGCCGTGACGCAGCGCCCCGCATGCCTGCTGCCGCGGCCGGGTTCATGACACCCGCAGCAGGGCCTGGGCGCGCGCTTCGTGGCCCCGGTCGTCGATCCAGCGGCACACCACCGGTCCGCTCGGGCCGGCCCGAAGGAACACGCCGAGATAGGGGTTGGCGGTGATCGCCGGGCTGAGTTCGACCCGCATGACCTCGGCACCGGCGTACTCGATCACCACTTCGCGGATGATGTGTCGCGGCACGGTCTGGCCGGCGTCATTGGAGCGCAGGCCGGTCTCCATCGGGTGCGCGATCAGGACTCGCACCTCGACGATCTCGCCGGGCCGTGCGGCCGGCGGCAGGCTGATGAGGGCCTGGCCAGGGGTCATCGCTCGGGCCTCACCCGGGTTCTCGCAGGGAGGGGCATGGCCGGTGGCGGATCATGGAACTCACTCCAGGCAGGCGGCCAGCGCCACCACCACCGCCACGCGCGTGAGGCGCACCTCGCCGTCGGCCATCTCGGCCACGGCCACCAGCACCTGGGAATCGGCCATGCGCATGCGCACGCTCACCTGCGCGAGCGCGGCGGCCGGCCCGAAATGCGCGACCAGCACATCGGGCGCCGGATTGCGCTCGCTGAACAGCGCCACCCGGCGAACCCGATCGGTGCCGCTCATGGCGCTCTCGACCCGGACGCTGACCGGCACCGAATTGCCGTTCTCGACGATCTCGGGCACCGTGAGGGTGATGCCATGGGGCTGGGGCGTGCGCCCCCGCGTGAAGCGGTCGATCAGTGCCTGCATGGCCTGAGGCGTAGCCTGGCCAGGCAGCGCCTGCAGGCCGAGCGCCAGGCCGCCCAGGCCGATCAGTGCCTGTCTTCGATGCGCAAGCGTCATGGACGTGGTGCGCGCAGCGTGGTCAGCCAGGCAACCACATCGTCGATCTCGGCCCCGGTGAGCAGCGGCCGATCATGCCAGGCGGCGCCGACCTGGCGTCGATCACGGGTGTCGGCATACGACGGCATCACGGACGCGGGGTTGACCCGCCGCGCGTGCGCGACCCGCTCGCGCAGTTCGGCCGGGCTCCAGCGATCGCCGGCTCCGGCAAGATCGGGCCCGATATCGCCCTGGAAGCGCTCCTCCGGAATGGGTGCGGGATGGCACAGCAGGCAGAAGCCCTTCTGGCGATTGAGCGCGAGCGCCTTGCCGCGCTCGGCATCGGCCGCTGCGGCGGGCGGCGGCAGCATCGCGGCCGGTGCCGCCAGCACCAGACCGAGTGCGGCCACCGCAGCCGCTCTCATGCCTTGCGCAGGTCGTGATGGCGCAAGGGCAGACTGCGGATGCGCTTGCCGGTGGCGGCGAACAGCGCATTGAGCACCGCCGGTGCGGCCACCGCGATGGTGGGCTCGCCCACGCCGCCCCAGAAGCCGCCCGAGGGCATCACGATGGTCTCGACCCTGGGCATGTCGGCCATGCGCACCACGGGATAGGTGTCGAAGTTGCGCTGCTCCATGCGACCGTCCTTCACGGTGCACTCGCCGAAGAGCGCGGCCGACAGGCCGTAGGCGAAGGACCCTTCCACCTGATGCGCGATCTGTTGCGGATTGACCGCATGCCCGGGATCGGTCGCCGCCACGATGCGCAGCACCTTGAGCTGGCCCTCGGCGCTGACCGAGACCTCGGCGACCGCGGCCGTGAAGCTGCCGAAGCCCTTGTGCTGGGCCAGACCGCGGAACACCCCGGCGGGTGCCGGCGTGCCCCAGCCCGCCTTGCTGGCCGCGGCCTCGAGCACCGCGAGATGCCGTGGGTGCGCGGCCATCATGCGACGCCGGAAGACCAGCGGATCGACCTTCGCGGCATGCGCCAGCTCATCGATGAAGCACTCGAGGTAGATGGCGTTCTGGTTGTGGTTGACCCCGCGCCAGAAGCCGGGCGGCACATGCGGGTTGCGGATCGCGTGATCGACCAGCAGGTTGGGGATGCCATAGCCGATCTGGCCGTCCCCGCTGTCGGTGAGCCCCTGGAAGGCGACGATGTCGCGGCCGTTCTGCAGGTTCTGCGGCGCCACGCCGGCCAGGATGGACTGGCCCGAAAGGCGCAGGTGCAGGGCGGTGAGCCGGCCAGACGCGTCGAGCCCACCGCGCAGCCGGGCCTGGGTCACCGGATGGAAGCGGCCGTGCAGCATGTCCTCCTCGCGCGACCAGATCATCTTCACCGGGATGCCCGGCATCTGCCGCGCGATGCGCACCGCCTGGGTCAGCCAGTCGTGCACGGCACCACGTCGGCCGAAGCCGCCACCGAGATGCATCTTGTAGACCTCGCAGCGGGCGATCGGCAATTCCGCCGCCGCAGCCGCCGCGGCCAGCGCCGCCTCGCCGTTCTGCGTGGGCGTCCAGACCTCGCAGCGCTCGGGCGTGTAGCGCACCGTGGCGTTCATCGGCTCCATGGTGGCGTGGTTCTGGTGCGGATAGCTGTAGACCGCTTCGATTCGTGTGGCGGCCTGGGACAGCGCGGCGTTGACGTCGCCGGCCTGGTTGCCGACGAAGGCCTGGGGCGCGTCAAGGCCGGCAGCGAGTTCGCGCCCGAAGCTCTCGCTCGAGGCCCTGGCATGGGGGCCCTCGTCCCAGACCACCGGCAGCGCCTCGAGCGCGGTACGGGCCTGCCACCAGGTCTGGGCGACCACCGCGACCGTGGCGGCATCCACCCGCAGCACCGCCTTGACGCCCGGCATGGCGCTGACCTTGGCCGCGTCGAAGCTGACCAGCTTGCCGCCGAACACCGGGCAGGACCGGACCGCCGCATTGAGCATGCCGGGCAGCTGCAGATCGATGCCGTAGACCTGGCGGCCGGTGAGCTTGTCGGCGGTGTCGAGCCGCTTCATGGGGCGGCCGGCGATCTTCCAGGTGCGTGGGTCTTTCAGCGGGATCTCGGCCGGCGGGGTGAGCCGCGATGCCGCCGCCGCAAGCTGGCCGTAGCGCAGGCGTCGGCCGCTCGGTGCGTGGCTGACCACGCCCAGGCTGGCGACGCACTCGGCCGCCGGCACCTGCCACTGGCTGGCGGCCGCCTGCACCAGCATCATCCGCGCGGCGGCACCACCCTTGCGGACATACTCCTGAGACTCGCGGATGCCGCGGCTGCCGCCGGTCGAGAAGTTGCCCCAGACCCGATTGCGGGCGAGATTCTGGCCGGGTGTGGGGTACTCGGTGGTGACGCGAGCCCAGTCGCATTCCAGCTCCTCGGCCACCAGCTGGGCGAGGCCGGTGAGCGTGCCCTGGCCCATCTCGGAGCGGGCAATGCGGATGACCACCGTGTCGTCGGGGCGCACCAGCACCCAGGCGTTGACCTCGGCGGAGTCGCTCGAGGACTGGGCGCGGGTCAGGGGCACATGAAAGCCCAGGCTCAGGCCGCCCAGGGCACTGGCCGAGCCGATCAGGAAGCCGCGGCGCGAGGCGAGGCGGTGGCGGGCGCCGGGCGCACGGGTGTCTGAGGGGCCGCGGTGCTTGGCATTCGGACGCTGGGTCATGGCGCGCTCCCGCTCAGGCCTTGCCCGCCGGGGGCTTGCCCGCGGCGAGGTGGATGGCGGCGCGCACCTGGTTGTAGGTGCCGCAGCGGCAGATGTTGGTCATCTCGGCATCGATGTCGGCCTCGGTGGGCCGGGGCTTGTCGGCCAGCAGCGCGGCGGCGGCCAAGATCATG
>NZ_CEXFHW010000192.1:0-7085 GCF_982640115.1 Quisquiliibacterium sp.
CCGGCGCGCTCGGCTCGCCGGCCCTGAAGGCCTGGGTGAGCGCCGCGCGCAGTTCCTCGATGATGCGCTGGTGGACACCCGCGAGCAGCGCCTCGCGGTTGGCGAACGACTCGTAGAAGTAGCGCTCGGTGAGGCCGGCCTGGGCGCAGACCGCGCGCAGCGTGGCCGCCGCGTAGCCCTGGGCGCCGATGATCTCCAGCCCGGCATCGAGCAGGCGCTCGCGACGGGCCTGGCGGCGTTCGAGGTCGCTCACCCCGCCGTAGGCGCGACGCGCCGGGGCGCGCGCCGGCACGGACCCGCGGGCGCTCGAGGCCGCGGCTGCGCGACCGGGCGTGGATCTGGCGGTGCCGCTCATGCCCCGATGTTGACATCAAAACCCCTCGCCCCTAAAGTGACATCACTTGATGTCAGATAAGCCATGAACGCGCCACTCACCGTCCGAGACATTCCCACCCCGCCCGGCCTGCCCTTCCTGGGCAACCTGCTGCACATCCCCAAGGCGCGGCTGACGCAGTACCTGCTGGCCATGAGCGCGCAGTTCGACGGCATCCTGGCGCTGGATTTCGCCGGTCATCGCCTGCCCTTCGTGTTCGACGCCGACCTGGTGGCCGAGCTCTCGGACCCCCGGCGCTTCCAGAAGACCATCGGCCCGCCGCTCTCCACCCTGCGCAAGCTGGCCACCGACGGCCTGTTCACCGCGCACGGCGACGAGCCCAACTGGGGCAAGGCCCACCGCATCCTGATGCCGGCCTTCGGGCAACGGGCCATGAAGGGCTACTTCCCGTTCATGCTGGAAGTGGCCGAGCAGCTCGCGCAGTGCTGGACCCGCCGCGGGCCCGAGTCCGACATCCCGGTGGCCGATGACATGACCCGGCTCACCCTGGACACCATCTCGCTGGCCGGCTTCGGCTACCGCTTCCATTCCTTCGAGCACGAGCAGCTGCATCCCTTCCTGGGCGCCATGGGATCGGTGCTCGAGACGGTCATGGCGCGCATCACCCGGCTGCCCATCCAGAACCAGTTCATGAACGCCGAGAAGGCGCGCATGGAGCTCGACATCGGCACCATGCATGCGCTGGTCGACGAGGTGATCCGCGCGCGCCGCAACCAGCCTGCGGCCAGCGGTGGCCAGCGCGATCTGCTCGACCTGATGCTGCAGGCTCGCGATCCGCTCACCGACGAGCCGCTCGATGACGAGAACATCCGCTCGCAGGTGATCACCTTCCTGATCGCCGGCCACGAGACCACCAGCGGCACGCTCACCTTCGCGCTCTACCTGCTGATGCGTCACCCCGAGACCCTGGCCCGCTGCTATGCCGAGGTCGACCGCGTGATCCCGGCCGGCACCGAGCCGGCCTTCGAGCACATCGCCCGGCTGGAGACCCTCGAGCGGGTGCTGCGCGAAACCCTGCGGCTGTGGCCCACCGCGCCCTCCTATGCAGTGGCACCCGTGGAAGACACCCTGCTCGGCGGGCGCTACTGGCTGCCCGCGGGTCAGCGTGTGGTGGTGTTCCTGCCGGCCCTGCAGCGCAATCCGCGCCACTGGGCCCGGCCCGAGCACTTCGACATCGACCGCTTCCTGCCGCAGGCCCGCGCCAGCCACCATCCCCATGCCTACAAGCCCTTCGGCAACGGCGAGCGGGCCTGTCTTGGCCAGCAGTTCGCGATCACCGAGGCCAAGCTCGCGCTGGCGATGATCCTCAAGCGCTTCGCGCTGAGCGACCCGGACGACTATCGCCTCGCGGTCAAGGAAACCCTCACCCTCAAGCCCGAGGGCTTCCGCCTGCGGGCCGAGCCGCGGGTGCAGCCCGCGCCGGCCGCGCGCGGGCCGGGCCCGGCGCCCGCCGCCGTGCCGACGCACCGCGTCGATGGCGATGCCGGCCTGCCCCTGGCCCGCGCCGCCACCGACGCCGCCGACGCCGCAGCGGGCTCGGCCCAGGCCGACCCCGCCGCGCGCCCGTTGGTGCCGCCCGGCACCGGGCTGGAGATCCGCTACGGCAGCGGCGTGGGGGTGTGCGCCGAGGTGGCCGAGCAGGTGGCGCAGATCGCCCGCGAGGCGGGGCTGCAACCCCGGGTGCGCAGCCTGGATGAGGCGCTGCCGGGCTGGCCCGAGCAGGGCTGGCTGGTGGTGGTCACCGCCACCTACAACGGCCGCGCGCCCGACAATGCCCGCGGGCTCGAAGCCGCGCTCGACGACGGCTCGGCCGCGGCCTGGCGCGCGCCCGGTCTGCGCTGGGCGGTGCTCGGCTGCGGCAATTCCCAGTGGCCGGCCTACCAGGCCTTCCCCAAGCGCGTGGCCGCGGCGCTGACCGAGAGCGGCGCCCAGCCCTTCCTGTCGCGCGGCGAGGCCGATGGCAACGGCGACTTCGACCGCGCCATCGACGACTGGCTGCAGGCCTTGCGCAGCGCGCTGCCCCGGGTGGCCGAGCCGGCCGATGGCGACGAGCCGGCCGCGTCGGGCGAGGCCGGGACGTCGGCATCGGCCAGGGCGTCCCAGGCACGACCTGCGGTGGAGCCGCTGCGCGTGACGCTCGCCGATCCGGTGTCGGCGCGTGCGGCCTTTCTGCCCGCGGGGCTGCAGCCCATGACCGTGCTGGCCAGCGAGCCGCTGATCCAACCCGCCGAGGGCCTGTGGGACTTCCGTCAGGAGGCCCCGAGAGCCGACACCCGGCTGCTGCGGGTGGCCCTGCCCGAGGGCATGAGCTATGCCACCGGCGACCATCTCGCGGTCTGCGCCCGCAACCATCCCGACGAGGTGGCTGCGATCATCGCGCGGCTGGGCCTGGCACCCGATGCCGTGGTCAGCCTCTCGGGCGAGGACGCGCTCGCGCGGCAGCTGCCGCGCGGCCAGCCGATCGCGCTCGCCCAGCTGCTGAGCGAATTCGTGGAGTGGCATGAGCCGGCGCGCCGGCGCGACATCGAGCGTCTGCTGGCCGCCACCCGCTGCCCGGTGACCCGCGCCACCCTGCAGTCCTGGCTGGGCGAAGGTCCTGCCGACGAGGCCGCGCGCCAGCGTCTGGCGCAGGCGGTGACCGCGCCCCGCCTGAGCGTGGCCGATCTGCTGATGCGCCACCCTGCCATCGAGTGTTCGATCACCGACTTCCTGAGCTGCTGCGTGCCGATGCGGCCGCGCTGGTACTCGATCTCGTCCTCGGCGCTGGCCAGCCCGCGCGAGCTCACCCTCACGGTGGGCGCGCTCGACGCGCCACACCTCAGCGGTCAGGGCCGGCACCGCGGTATCGCCTCGGGGCATCTTTGCCGGGCAAAGCCGGGCGATGTCCTGCTGGCCCGGGTGCGCACGCCCGCGCCGGCCTTCGCGCCGCCTGCCGACAGCCGCGTGCCGATGATTCTCATCGGCCCCGGCACCGGCATCGCGCCCTTTCGCGGCTTCGTGCAGGAGCGGGCCTGGCAGCGCGCGCAGGGCATGGCCGCCGGGCCGGTGTGGCTCTTCACCGGCGGGCGTCATCCGCAGCACGATGCGCTGCACGGCGACGAACTCGCGCAGTGGGCCGCGCAAGGCGTGGTGCAGCTCAGCGCGGCCTGGTCGGCACTGGCGGGTCATCCCTGGCGCTTCGTGCAGGATGCGCTCTGGGCGCAGCGCGACAGCCTGTGGCCGTGGCTCGGCGATGGCGCGCTGCTCTACCTTTGCGGCGACGGCAAGGCCATGGCGCCGGCGGTGCGCAACACGCTGCTGCGCATCGCCACCGACAAGCTCGGCGGCGATGCCAGCGCGGCGCAGACCTGGTTCGGTGACCTCGCCGCGAAGGGTCGTTTCCTGCAGGATGTCTTCAACTGAGCCGGCACGCACCGACCAGACCGTCAGCCAGGGGCGCGAAGCAGGCACAATGAGGGCCCACCCGCAGACCCGCCCGAGCCCCGCCATGAACACCCCCCGCCAGCCCGCGGACGACGCTCCCGACACCCAGCAGATCCTGGCCCGCGCCACCGAGCGCCTGCCGGCCGGCGCCGATGGCCGCCGGCCCTATGCCGGCGATGTCACGCCCAACGAAGCCTGGCAGCTCATGGGCCGGCCGGGTGTGCGCTTCATCGATGTCCGCAGCCCCGAGGAGCATCGCTATGTCGGCCATGTGCCGGGCTCCGAACTGGTGGTCTGGCGTGGCACCGGTGAGGAACAGGTTGACCAGTTCATGAAGGAACTCGGCGAGCGCGCCGCGCCCGACGAGGTGGTGCTGCTGCTGTGCCGCAGCGGCGTGCGCTCGGTGCGCGCCGCCACCGCCGCCACCGCGCGCGGCTTCAGCCGCGCCTGCAACATCCTGGAAGGCTTCGAGGGCAAGCTCGATGCCAACGGCCAGCGCGGCCACCTCGACGGCTGGCGCAAGACCGGCCTGCCCTGGAAGCAGGACTGACCCGGCATCCCGTGGCCGGCCGCGGCGGCTCAGCTGCCCACACGCCCCAGTCGGCGCATGCGCGCCAGCCAGGTCACCCGCGCAGCGTCAGTCAGCGCGCCGGCCTGACCGACCAGGGTCTCGTCCACCGGCGAGAACCCGACATACCCCAGAATGTTGCGTTCCAGCGAGCGCACGCTGTGGGCCCGGAACCAGAAGCGGTACACCATGGCCGGCATGCCCATGGTCACCACCACCCGCGCCGAACGGCCCGCCAGCAGCCGCTCGCCCACCGGATCGCCCGGCCGCGGCCGGAACGCGAAGCCGGGTCGTGCCACCTGTTCCAGGAAGGCCTTGAGCAGCGCCGGCATGTCGCCCAGCCACAGCGGGAAGAAGATCACCACATGGTCGGCCCAGACGATGCTCTCCTGCGCGGCGCGCAGGCCGGCGGGCGCGGGGTGGGTCTCCCAGTCGTGGGCGCTGCGCAGTACCGGGAAGTCCAGCGTGGCCACCCTCACCTCGCGCAGTTCGTGGCCCGCCCCTTGCGCGCCCTGCGCGTACGCCGCGGCCAGCCCGTGGCACCAGTGGTCATCCGCCGCATGCGGATGGCCCTGGATGATCAGAATGCGTCTCGACATGACCGACCCTTCCGCTGACTCCAAGACCTCCATGCTGCGGCCCGAGGTGCAGGCCGGCATTGACATCGGGCAAGCGCGGCCCGATCCGGCCCCGCCCCCGCCCCTGGTGGGCGTGATCGCGCTGCTGCTGATCGCCACCGCCATGGGCAGCAACCATGTGGCCGGGCGCATGGCCTTCGACCACGGCACCAGCGTGCCGCTGGCGGTGGTCACCCGCGCCGGCGTCACCGCGGTGCTGATGGCCGTGCTGGTGCGGCAGGCGGGCCTGAGCCTGGCCCTGCCGCGGGTCACGCTCACCGGCGCGGCCGCGGCCGGCCTGCTCATGTCGCTGCAGAGCCTGTGCCTGACCAGCGCGGTGGCGCGCATGCCGGTGGCGCTCGCGCTGCTGGTGTTCAACACATTCCCGATCATGCTGGCGCTGCTGTCCTGGCTCACCGGCGGCGAGCGGCCCAGCCGGCGCGCGCTCACCGCCATGCCGCTGGCGCGGGCCGGCCTGAGCCTGGCGCTGGGCGGGCGCCCTGGCGCCTTCGCCGGCCAGCCCGGCCAGGACCTGATCACCGGCAGCCTGCTCGCGCTGTGCGCCTCGGTGTGCTTCGGCTCGGTGCTGCTGATCACCACCCGCTGGCTGCCGGCCGTGGATGGCCGGGTGCGTACCCTGGTGCTCACCGGGGTGGTGGCGCTGGTGGGGCTGGCCGCCGCGCCCTTTGCCGGTGGCCTGGTGCCGCCGCGCGATGCCACCGGCTGGTATGCGCTGGCCGCGCTCACCGCGCTCTATGCGGCCGGGCTGAGCTCGCTCTTCGTGGTGCTGCCGCGGCTGGGCGCGGTGAACAATGCCGCGGTGATGAACTTCGAGCCGATCGCGGCGCTGATCGGCGCCTGGCTGGTGCTCGATCAGGCCATGGGCTGGCTGCAGCTGGTGGGCGCCGCGCTGGTCATCCTGGCGATCGTGCGGCTGTCCACCGGGCGACGCTGAGACGCGATGCCATGAGCGACGAGCCGCAGGCCTGGTGGCTCGACGCGAGCGAGGCCGCCGATGACCCCGATCGCGGCCTGAGCAGCGCGCAGGCCGCGGCGGCCCTGCAGCGCCATGGCCCCAACCGGCTCGACGATGACAGGCCCGTGCCGCTGCTGCGCCAGTTCGCGGCCCGGCTGCGCAACCCGCTGGTGCTGGTGCTGCTCGTGGCCAGCGCAGTGTCGGCGCTCTCGGGCGAGTTCGCCGACGCGCTGATCATCGCCTGCATCGTGCTGGCCAGTGCCACGCTGGAGTTCGTGCAGGAGCACCGCGCCCAGCGCAGCGCCGAGGCCCTGCGCCGCTCGGTGAGCGCGCGCGCGCGGGTGGTGCGCGACGGCGCCGAGCGCACCCTGCCGCAGAGCGAGCTGGTGCCCGGCGATCTGGTGCTGCTGGCCGCCGGCGATCTCGCGCCGGGCGATGGCCGCGTGCTGCAGGCCCGCGACTGCTTCGTCAACCAGGCCATGCTCACCGGCGAACCCTATCCGGTGGAAAAGCGCGCCGGCATCCCCACCGATCGCGGCGGTGAACTGCACGAGGCCAGCAACGCGATCTTCATGGGCAGCGCCATCATCGGCGGCAGCGCCCGCGTGCGCCTGGTGCGCACCGGCGCGAGCACCGCGGTGGGCCGCATCGCCGGCGCGCTGGCCAGCCCCTCGCCGCCCAGCGCCTTCGAGATCGGCACCCGCCGCTTCGGCATGATGATCATGCGCCTGGCGGTCCTGATGGTGCTCTTCGTGCTGCTGGCCAATGCGCTGATGCATCGGCCGATGCTGGAATCATTCCTCTTCGCGGTGGCGCTGGCGGTGGGCCTCACCCCCGAGCTGCTGCCCATGGTGGTGTCGGTGACCCTCTCGCGCGGCGCGCTGCGGCTCGCCCGCCGCGAGGTGATCGTCAAGCGCCAGAGCGCCATCCAGGATCTCGGCTCGATGGATGTGCTGTGCACCGACAAGACCGGCACGCTCACCGAGGCGCGCATCCACATGGAACGCCATGTCGATCTGCACGGTACCGACAGCGCCCGCGTGCTCGAGATCGCCTGGCTGAACAGCCGGTTCGAGAGCGGGCTGCGCAGCCCGCGCGACGAGGCCA
>NZ_CEXFHW010000193.1:0-7032 GCF_982640115.1 Quisquiliibacterium sp.
TGTCGGCCAGCAGCGCGGCGGCGGCCATGATCATGCCCGACTGGCAGTAGCCGCACTGCGGCACGTCGAGCGCGAGCCAGGCCTTCTGCACCGGATGCGAGCCGTCGGGCGACAGGCCTTCGATGGTGACCACCTTGCGTGGGCCGACCGCGCTCACCGGCATCACGCAGGAGCGCACCGGCGCGCCGTCGATGTGCACGGTGCAGGCGCCGCACTGCGCCACGCCGCAGCCGTACTTGGTGCCGGTCAGGCCGAGGTGTTCGCGCAGGACCCACAGCAGCGGGGTCTGGTCATCGGCCTGGTGTTCCAGGGTCTTGCCGTTGACATTGAGGCTGGGCATGCGGGGTTCCTCCGGGAAAGGGCGGTCGGGAGTCGAGGGAGCGATTGGCCTGAATCTACCTCAGTCGCCCCGCTGGCGCTGTGCCCAGGCTGTGCCTGACGCAGCGGCGGTTCCGGGTTCCGCGCCGGCCATGCGCGGGCCTTACGGGTGCCGCCCATAATCGGGCACCCTCAACAGGACACAGCAAGGAGCGCGGGCCATGCAGCAACTCTCGGGACGGGTGGCGGTGATCACCGGCGCGGCCAGCGGCATCGGCCTGGCCATGGCGCACGGCTTCGCGCGCGAAGGCATGAAGCTGGTCATGGCCGACATCGAGGAGGCGGCACTCGCCCGGGCGCTGGCCGAATTGCGCGCGGCCGGCGCCACGGCCGTGTCGGCCCGCGTGGATGTGGGCGACGAGGCGCAGGTGAACGCGCTGGCCGACCTCGCCTGGCAGACCTACGGTGCGGTGCACCTGCTGTGCAACAACGCGGGCGTGGCCTCGCCCGCGTTGCCCACCCGGGCATGGGAGTCCACACTGGCCGACTGGGACTGGATCCTGCGCGTGAATCTCATGGGCGTGCTGCACGGCGTGCGCGCGTTCGTGCCGCGCATGCTCGAGGGCGGCGACGAGGGCCATGTGGTGAACACCGCCTCGGTGGCCGGTCTGCTCACCGGTGCCAATCCGTACCATGTCTCCAAGAATGCGGTCACCTGCCTGAGCGAGGGCCTGTACAAGGACCTGCGTACCCTCGGGGCGAAGGTCTCGGCCTCGGTGCTGTGTCCGGGCCTGATCCGCACCCGCATCATGGACGCCGAGCGCAACCGTCCGGCGGCACTCGGCCGCACTCGGCTCACCACCATGCGCGATGACCTGCAGCGCTGGGAGGTGGGCTTCCGGCAGGCGCTCGAGGCTGGGTGGGATCCGGCTCGCGTGGCCGAGGCGGTGCGCGATGCGGTGCAGGCCGACCGTTTCTACATCGTGCCGGCGCAGGACAGCCTGCACGCGCTGATCCGCACCCGCATGACCGACATCATCGAAGGGCGCAACCCCACGCTGGCGCCGCGGGGCTGAGCCGTTCAGGGCGCCGAGACCGGCGCGCCGTAGCTGTCCTCGAAGCAGTTGAGGATGGCATCCAGGCCGCAATGGTTCAGGGCGTGCGTGGTCTGCGCGCGCACCACCGGCTTGGCGCGGTAGGCCACCGACACGCCGGCCACGGCCATCATCTGCAGGTCGTTGGCGCCATCGCCCACCACGATGGCCTGCTGCGGCGCGCAGCCCAGCCGCTCGCACAGCGCCAGCACGGTCTCGCGCTTGACCCGGGCATCGACCACCTCGCCGGCCAGCTCGCCGGTGAGACGGCCGTCGCGCACCACCAGCTGGTTGGCCCGGGTGTGATCCAGGCCGAGCCGGGCCTTGAGCCGCTCGGTGAAGAAGGTGAAGCCGCCCGACACCAGCAGCACCTGCAGGCCGGCCGCCTTCGCGCCGTCGATCAGCCGCTGCGCGCCCGGCGTGAGCGCGAGCCGCTGCTCGTAGACCTCGCTCAGCGCGCGCTCGGGCAGGCCGGCAAGCAGCGCCACCCGGCGGCGCAGGCTCTCGACATAGTCGGTGATCTCGCCGCGCATGGCCGCTTCGGTGATCGCCGCGACCTCGGCCTTGCGGCCGACGAAATCGGCGATCTCGTCCACGCACTCGATGGTGATCAGCGTGGAGTCCATGTCGAAGGCGATGAGCCGATGATCGGACAGCCGGCGACCGCCGGGCACCAGCGCGATGTCCACGCCATGCCGGCCGGCGAGCTCGGCGACCGCGGCGCGGTCCATCAGGGCGGACGCGGCCAGCCGCGCGCTGTGCGGGCCGATGTCGCGCGGGCTGGCGCCGATCTCCGCGGCGATCGCCGCCACGGTGGCCGGCGACAGGGCGGGGTGCTGGATGACGAGGTTCATGTCAGGGCCTTGAGCACCTCGCGGATGCGCTGCAGCCGCGTGCTCAGATCGGTGGAGGCGACGGTCAGCCGAAGACGGTCGGGGCCGGCCAGCCGGGCATCGCGCCGGCTCTGGATGAAGCGGATGATCCGCTCCGGCGGGATCGGCGGGTTGGGCACGAACTGGAACTGCACCGCCTCGGCTGCGGCATCGATGCGCACGATGCCCATCGGCTGGCACTGGATGCGCAGGCGGTGGGTCTCGATCAGCGCGCGCGCGGCATCGGGCAGCTTGCCGAAGCGGTCGACCAGCTCCTCCTGGATGGCCTCCAGCGCATCGGGGCGCTCGCAGCTCGCCAGCCGCTTGTAGAGGGTGAGCCGCTCGTGCACATCGGCGCAGTAGTCGGCCGGCAGCAGCGCGGGAAGGTGCAGCTTGATCTCGGTGGTGGCCGCCAGCGGCGCCGAGAGATCCGGCTCGCGGCCGGCCTTCAGCGAGCGCACCGCCTCGTTGAGCATCTCGGTGTAGAGGGCGAAGCCCACCTCCTGCATCTCGCCCGACTGGTCATCGCCCAGCACCTGACCCGCGCCACGGATCTCGAGGTCGTGCATGGCCAGGTAGAAGCCCGAGCCGAGCTCCTCCATCATCTGGATGGCCTCCAGGCGCTTGCTGGCGTCCTTGGTGATGGCGGTCTCGTCGGGGATGAGCAGGTAGGCGTACGCCTGGTGATGCGAGCGACCGACCCGGCCGCGCAGCTGGTGCAGCTGCGCCAGCCCGAAGCGGTCGGCGCGGTGCATCACGATGGTGTTGGCGCTGGGCACATCGATGCCGGTCTCGATGATGGTGGTGCACAGCAGCACATTGAAGCGCTGCTGATGGAACTCGCGCATCACCCGCTCGAGCTCGCGCTCGGGCATCTGGCCGTGGGCCACCGCGATGCGGGCCTCGGGCACCAGGGCCTCGAGGGCGCGCCGCCGGTTCTCGATGGTGTCGACTTCGTTGTGCAGGAAGTAGACCTGGCCGCCGCGCTTGAGCTCGCGCAGCAGGGCCTCGCGGATGGTGCCCTCGCTCTCGCGGCGCACGAAGGTCTTGATCGCCAGCCGCTTCTGCGGCGCGGTGGCGATCACCGAGAAATCGCGTATGCCCTCCAGGCTCATCGCCAGGGTGCGGGGAATGGGCGTGGCGGTGAGGGTGAGCACATCGACCTCGGCGCGCAGCGACTTCAGCGCCTCCTTCTGCCGCACCCCGAAGCGGTGCTCCTCATCGATGATCACCAGCCCCAGCCTGGGGAACTTCAGATCGCCCGAGAGCAGCTTGTGGGTGCCGATGACGATGTCGACCCGACCCTCGTTGATGCCTTCGATGGCGGCCTTCACCTCGCGCGAGGACTTGAAGCGCGAGAGCTCGGCGATGCGCACCGGCCAGTTGGCGAATCGGTCCGAGAAGGTCTGATGGTGCTGTTCGGCGAGCAGGGTGGTGGGCGCGAGCACCGCCACCTGCCGGCCGTCGGCCACCGCCACGAAGGCGGCGCGCAGCGCGACCTCGGTCTTGCCGAAGCCGACATCGCCGCACACCAGCCGGTCCATGGGCTTGCCCGAGACCATGTCCTGCATGACCGCGTGGATGGCGGCGAGCTGGTCGGGTGTCTCCTCGAAGCCGAAGCCCTCGGCGAAGGCCTCGTAGTCCTGGGCCTTGAAGCGGAAGGCATGCCCCTCGCGCAGCGCGCGACGGGCATAGAGGTTGAGCAGTTCGGCGGCGGCGTCGCGGGCCTGCTGGGCGGCGCGGCGACGCGCCTTCTCCCACTGGCCCGAGCCGAGCTGGTGCAGGGGCGCGTCCTCGGGCGCCGCGCCGCTGTAGCGGCCGATCACATGCAGCTGCGACACCGGCACATAGAGCGTGCTGTCGCCAGCGTAGGTGAGATGCAGGAACTCGGTGGGGCCGTCGCCGAGGTCGAGGTTGATCAGGCCCTGGTAGCGGCCGATGCCGTGCTGGGCATGCACCACCGGATCGCCGGGCTTGAGCTCGGAGAGGTCGCGGATGATCGCGTCGACATCGGTCTGGGTCTCGCGGCGGCCGCGGGCGCCGCGGCGGGCCACGCCGGCGAAGAGCTCCGCCTCGGTGATCAGGTCGATGCCCAGCGCGGGCAGGGTGAAGCCGGCGTGCAGCGGGCCGACGCCGAGCGCGATCTCGTGGTTGCCGCCGAGGAAGGCCGCCCAGCCATCGAGCTGCGGCAGGTCGGCGCCCATGCCGGCGAGCAGCCGGTGCTCGGCGAAGAGCTGGGTGAGGGTCTCGCGCCGGCCGGCGGATTCGGCCAGGATGAGCTTGCGGCGCGGCGAGTCGAGCAGGAACTGTTCGAGCGCCGCCAGCGGCTGCTCGGCGCGGCGGTTGACCATCACCGGCGGCAGCGTGGTTGCCCAGCGCCCGCCGCCGGGGTTGATCGAGAAGCGGCCGAACTGACCGGCCTGCAGGAAGAGCTGTTCGGCGTTCAGGAACAGCTCGTCGGGCCGCAGCAGTGGCCGCTGGCTGTCGTGGGCGAGGAACTTGTGGCGCTGGGTGGTGTCCTGGCTGAAGGCCTGCACGGCGGCCTGGACATCACCGTGGGTGAGCACCACCGAGCCTTCGCCGAGATAGTCGAACAGGCTGGCGGTGGTCTCGAAGAAGAGCGGCAGCCAGTACTCGATGCCGGCTGGCGCGATGCCGTTGCCGATGTCGCGGTAGACCGACGAACGCGAGGGGTCGCCCTCGAAGCGCTCCCGCCAGCGGCCGCGAAAGGCGGTGCGCGCCGCCTCGTCCATCGGGAATTCCCGCCCGGGCAGCAGGCGCACGGTGTCGATGGGATAGAGGCTGCGCTGCGTGTCGGGATCGAAGGTGCGGATGGACTCGAGCTCGTCGCCGAACAGGTCCAGGCGATAGGGCAGGGTGGCGCCCATCGGGAAGAGATCGATCAGCCCGCCGCGCACGCTGTATTCGCCCGGGCGCACCACCTGCGAGACCGGGTCGTAGCCGGCGAGCACCAGCTGCGCGCGCAGGCGGGCTTCGTCCAGGCGCTGGCCCTTGCGGAAGTGGAAGGTGTGCGAGGCGAGGAAAGAGGCCGGCGCGAGCCGCTGCAGTGCCGAGGTGGCGGCCAGCACGATCAGGTCGCAGCCGCCCTGCTGCAGCGTGTAGAGCGTGTCCAGGCGCTCGGAAATCAGGTCCTGGTGTGGCGAGAAGCTGTCGTAGGGCAGGGTCTCCCAGTCTGGGAGCAGGCGTACCCGCAGAGCGGGGTCGAACCAGGCGATCTCGGCGGCGAGCCGCTGGGCGTCGAGCGCGCTGGCAGTGAGCACGGCGAGCGTGCGCCGCTCCTCGCTGCCCGTTGCCTGGGCGATCAGGCGCCGGGCCAGCGCGGCGATCAGCAGGGCATCGCCCACGCCGGGCTGCGCACCGAGCGTGAAGTGGGTGCCCGGACGGGGCTGGACGGGAATGGCCGCGAGGGCGGCGGCAAGTGCGCTGGCCGCGTCGGGCGTCTGGACGACGGAATTCAATTCGGGGGGCGCGCGAAGGCGCGGCGCGGCAAAGCTAGAATTCTAGCCGATGGCCCCCACCCGACCGACCATGCCCGAGCCCGCCCGTTGCCACGCCGTGGTCCCTGCCGCGGGCAGCGGCAGCCGCCTCGGGGCCGCGCTGCCCAAGCAGTACCTGCTGCTCGCCGGGCGATCGCTGCTTGAGTGGTCGGTCCAGGCGCTGCTCGATGCGCCCTTCATCGCGACCGTCACGGTGGTGGTCTCGCCCGGCGATGCGCGCGCGCAGGCCCTGCTCGGGCCACGGCCGCGCCTGCGGGTGCTGCCGGTGGGCGGCGCCACCCGGCGCGATTCCGTGCTGGCCGGGGTGCAGGCCCCGGGCATTGACTGGCAAGCCCGGGACTGGGTGCTGGTCCATGATGCCGCCCGGCCGGCGCTCGATGCCGCGAGCCTGCAGCGCCTGCACGCCGAGCTTGCCGATGATGCCGTGGGCGGGTTGCTCGCGGTGCCGGTGAGCGATACCGTCAAGCGCGCCGCTTCCCAGGTCGGCGGCCCCGCCGGCTCGTCTGATTCGCCGCCCGTGTCGCGGGTGGCGGCCACGCTGTCGCGCGACGGTCTGTGGCTTGCCCAGACCCCGCAGATGTTTCGTCACGGCGTACTCCTGCCCGCACTGCAGCGCCATCCCGAGGTCACCGATGAAGCCGCGGCGGTCGAGGCCGAGGGGCTCATGCCAAGGCTGGTGCGCGGCGAGCGTCAGAACTTCAAGGTCACCACCGCCGACGATCTCGCCCTGATGGGCGCCTGGCTGGGCCGCACCGGCCCGGTCTGACCTGACCCCAACGCGAAAGTCGCCGCCATGTCCGCCTCCCCCGCGTCAGCCCCTTTTCGCATCGGCCAGGGCTACGATGTCCACGCGCTGGTGCCGGGGCGTCTGCTCATCCTTGGCGGCGTACGCATCCCCCATGCCACCGGTCTGCTCGGTCACTCCGACGCCGACGCCCTGCTGCACGCGGTCACCGATGCCCTGCTCGGCGCGGCCGCGCTCGGCGACATCGGCCGACACTTCCCCGACACCGATCCGCGCTGGCGCGGCGCCGACAGCCGCGCGCTGCTGCGCGGCGCGCTGGCCCTGGTGCGCGAGGCCGGGTGGCGCGTGGGCAATGTCGACTGCACGATCGTCGCCCAGGCGCCGAAGATGGCGCCCCATGTGGCGGCGATGCAGGCCAATCTCGCGGCCGATCTTGGCGTGAGCCTCGCGGATGTGAACATCAAGGCCAAGACCCACGAGCGCCT
>NZ_CEXFHW010000194.1:0-6933 GCF_982640115.1 Quisquiliibacterium sp.
ATCTCAACGACTCCGGCTGCAAGGTCACGGTCGGCGTGCGCAAGGGCGGCCCCTCGTGGGACAAGGTCAAGAAGGCCGGCCTCAAGGTGGCCGAGATCGCCGATGCGGTGAAGGGCGCCGACTTCGTCATGATGCTCATGCCCGACGAGCACATCGGCGACGCCTACCGCGAGCAGATCGCCCCCAACATCAAGAAGGGCGCCACCCTGGCCTTCGCTCACGGCTTCAACATCCACTACGGTCAGGTCATCCCGCGCGAGGACATCGATGTGGTGATGGTGGCGCCCAAGGCCCCCGGTCACACCGTTCGTTCCACCTATGCCGGCGGCGGTGGCGTGCCGATGCTGGTCGCCATCCACCAGGACCGTTCCGGTCTGGCGCGCGATCTCGCCCTGTCGTATGCCTGCGCCATCGGCGGCGGGCGTGCCGGCATCATCGAGACCAACTTCCGTGAAGAGACCGAGACCGATCTGTTCGGCGAGCAGACCGTGCTGTGCGGCGGCACCGTCGAGCTGATCAAGATGGGCTTCGAGGTGCTGGTCGAGGCGGGTTACGCCCCCGAGATGGCCTACTTCGAGTGCCTGCACGAGCTCAAGCTCATCGTCGACCTCATCTATGAGGGCGGCATCGCCAACATGAACTACAGCATCTCGAACAACGCCGAGTTCGGCGAGTATGTCACCGGGCCCAAGGTGATCACCGAGGAAACCCGCGTGGCCATGCGCGAGGCGCTCAAGTTCATCCAGACCGGCGAGTACGCCAAGCAGTTCATCCTCGAGAACCGCGCCGGCGCGCCCACGCTGCTGTCGCGTCGCCGCCTGATGGGCGAGCATCAGATCGAGGTGGTGGGCGAGCAGCTGCGCGCCATGATGCCCTGGATCAAGGCCAACAAGCTGGTCGACAAGACCCGCAACTGACCGACCTGCCGCGGCCCGACGCTGCACCGGGCCGCGGCGATATACTGTCCGGCATGACCTCGGTTCTCGCACCTCCGCCGATGCCGGCACTTGCCCCAGACTGGCAGGACTGGCTGGCCGGCAATGTGGTGCGCGGCTGCTCAGATGCCGACATGCTGGCCACCATGCGCCAGAGCGGGTTCGACGAGCACTACGCCCGCGTGGCCATCTCGGTGGTGCGCTCCATGACCGAGCGGGTGCAGCAGCAGGCTCCCGCCATGCTCGCCACCTACCGGGCTGACCCCTGCCGGCTGCCCGGCACGGCCCGGTTCCGTGCCGCCGATCGTGACGTGGGCATCGGTTTCGCGCTGGTCGATCCCAACATCTCGCTGATCCACGACCTCATCTCCGAGCAGGAGTGCGAGAAGCTGATCGCGCTCTCGGCCGGCAAGCTCACCCGCTCCAGCGTGCTCGACCGCCAGTCGGGCGGCGATGAGATCAGCCCGGTGCGCACCAGCGAGGGCACGTTCTTCGAGCGCGGCGAGAACGCGCTGGTGGCGCGCCTCGAGCAGCGCATCGCGGCGCTCACCGGCCTGCCCGTCGAGCATGGCGAGCCGCTGCAGATCCTTCACTACAAGCCGGGCAACGAGTACCTTGCCCACCATGACTACTTCGACCCCGCCGACCCCGGCAGCGCCGAGGTGCTCAAGTCGGGCGGCCAGCGGGTGGCCACGCTCATCGTGTATCTCAACGATGTCGCCGGCGGCGGCGAGACCCGTTTCCCCGAACTGTCCCTCGACATCCGGCCCGGTCGAGGCAATGCGGTGTACTTCGAGTACCTGAACGGTGCGGGCGGTCTCGATGCCCGCTGCCTGCATGCCGGCGTGCCGGTCACGCAGGGCGAGAAGTGGATCGCCACCAAATGGCTGCGCCAGGGGCCCTACCACCGATGAACCCGCGTCGCCGTTTCCGGCCGGTACGGCCCCTGCGCCCGGCTGCCCCCGGGGAGGCGCCGCGCCGCGCCCGTGGCATCTACCTGTTGCCCAACGCGATCACCACGGCCTCGCTCTTCTGCGGCTTCTACGCGATCGTCCAGGCCATGAACGCCCGCTTCGATCACGCAGCCGTGGCCACGTTCGTGGCCATGCTCCTCGACAGCCTCGATGGCCGTGTGGCCCGGCTCACCAACACCCAGAGCGCGTTCGGCGAGCAGTTCGACAGCCTCTCCGACATGGTTTCCTTCGGCGCTGCGCCCGCCCTGATCATGTACGAATGGACCCTTCGAGGCCTGGGCAAGTGGGGCTGGCTGGCGGCCTTCGTCTACTGCGCCGGGGCCGCGCTGCGGCTGGCGCGCTTCAACGCCAACATCGGCGTGGTCGACAAGCGTTACTTCCAGGGCCTGCCCAGCCCGGCGGCTGCGGCACTGGTCATGGGTCTGATCTGGATCGTCACCGACCTGCGTGAAACCAAGTGGATCACCGCCTCGCCACGCGACCTCGCCTGGGTGGCGTGGGCATTCACCGTGTACGCCGGGGTGACCATGGTTTCCAACGCGCCGTTCTACAGCTTCAAGGACATCAACCTGAAGCGCAGCGTGCCCTTCATCGTCATGATCGGCGTGGTGCTGCTGTTCGTGCTTGTCTCCAGCGACCCTCCGGTGGTTCTGTTCTCGCTCTTCGTGCTGTACGGCCTGTCGGGCTATGCGGTCTGGCTGTGGCGCCTCAAGACCGGCCGCGCTGCACCCTGGCGGGAATCCGCGCAGGCGGCCGCCGCACCTCCCGAAGAGCCCCCCGGCGGGCGGCGCTGAACGCCTGCGGTCTGCTGGCGCAGCCGACGGGCAGCGGGTTGCTCTCGGGTCGTGCGCCGCGCCTCTGATCTCCCGTCCGGGGAGGGTGCGTCATTTGACTGGGTCTTGCGCCGACCCCTACAATCGTCGGTTTTCCTGACGCCAAGCCTGGCGACCAATCATGCAGCGGCAAGAAGCCCGCAAACCCCTGGTGGTGGGCAACTGGAAGATGAACGGCACGCTCGGCAGCAACGAGCCACTGCTCGCCGCGTTGCGCGCCGGGCTCGATGCCGCACTGCTTGCCGGTGTCGATGTGGCGGTGCTTCCGCCCTATCCGTATCTCCCGCAGGTGTCCGCCTGGCTCGGCGAGACGGGGGTGAGCTGGGGGGCACAGGATGTCGCCGGCCATGCCGATGGCGCCTACACCGGCGAAGTGTCGGCCGCCATGCTGCGCGATCTTGGTTGCCGCTGGGTTACCGTGGGGCACTCCGAGCGGCGCGCGCTGCTCGGCGAGACCAGTGAACAGGTGGCGGTCAAGGCCGACCGGGCGCTGCAGGCGGGGCTCCTGCCGATAGCCTGCGTGGGTGAGACCCTGGCCGACCGGGAGCAGGGGCTGACCGAGTCGGTGATCGCGGCCCAGATAGCGCCGCTCGCCCGGCTGGCCTCGCTGGGCGCACCCGGCCAGCTCGTGATTGCCTATGAGCCGGTGTGGGCCATCGGCACCGGCCGCACCGCATCGCCCGAGCAGGCGCAGGCGGTCCATGCCTTCATTCGGGGCCGCCTGTCGGCGGCCGGTTTCGACGCTGCCTCGCTGCGCATCCTGTATGGCGGCAGCGTCAAGGCCGCCAGCGCACCGGCGCTGTTTGCCATGCCCGACATCGATGGCGGGCTGATCGGGGGAGCCTCCCTGATCGCCGACGAATTCATCGCGATCTGCCGCAGTGCGGCATCGGCCTGAGGAAAAGCCTTCATGACCATCCTGAACTCCCTCATCCTCGTCGCTCAGGTGCTCAGCGCCATCGGCGTCATCGTGCTGGTGCTGCTGCAGCACGGCAAGGGCGCCGACATGGGTGCGGCCTTCGGCGGGGGGGCATCGGGCAGTCTGTTCGGAGCCACCGGCTCGGCCAACTTCCTCTCCCGGTTCACGGCGGTGCTGGCCACGATCTTCTTCCTCAGCACGCTGGCCCTGTCGTTCACCGGCAGCCGCCAGAGCGCCACGCCGCGCAGCATCATGGAACAGCCCGCCGGGGCGCCTGCCACCGGTGTGCCGGCTGCGCCGGGCTCGCAGGGTATTCCGAACTCATCGGGTGTCCCGGCCGCACCGGCCGGAGCGGCGCCGTCCCCTGCCGAGGGCAGTGCCGCGGCGCCGGCGGCTGGCGTGCCGGCTGCGCCCGCCGCACCGGCGGCTGCGGGTTCCGCAACTGGCGGTGACGCCGATGCGGCAGTGCAAAAAAACCGGCAGAGCACCCAGATTCCGAAGTAGAATGCGGGGTCTCGCGAGGGGCCTGACGCTCCTCCGCGATCCACGAGCCGACGTGGTGAAATTGGTAGACACGCTATCTTGAGGGGGTAGTGGCGAAAGCTGTGCGAGTTCGAGTCTCGCCGTCGGCACCAACAATCAGTCGCCCGGGGGTTCTCCGCCCGGGTTCCATCTCCGGGTCGGCCCGGGGCGCGTCCACCGCGTCGTCCCCGGGTTCTTGCAGCCAGCAGCCAGCCAGTAGTCCGGGTACCACCCAGCTGAATCTTCCCCGTGAACCTCGACGCCTACCTCCCGGTCCTCCTGTTCATCCTGGTCGGCACTGCTGTCGGCGTGGGTCCCATGCTGATCGGCAAGCTGCTCGGCCCCTCCCGGCCCGACACCGAGAAACTCTCGCCTTACGAATGCGGCTTCGAGGCCTTCGAAGACGCGCGCATGCAGTTCGATGTCCGCTACTACCTCGTGGCCATCCTGTTCATCCTGTTTGATCTCGAGATTGCCTTCCTGTTTCCCTGGGCGGTCTCCCTGGACGCCATCGGCTTCTTCGGTTTCGCCGCCATGATGATCTTCCTGGCGGTGCTGGTGGTCGGGTTCGTTTACGAGTGGATGAAGGGCGCGCTCGACTGGGAATGATCCCGGCCGGCGCCCTCCGCGATTGCGTTCGGAGCGGCACAGATGAGCATGGAAGGTGTCCTGGGTGAAGGCTTCGTCACCACCCAGATCGACAAGCTGGTCAACTGGACGCGCACGGGCTCGCTCTGGCCCATGACTTTCGGCCTGGCCTGCTGTGCGGTCGAGATGATGCACGCCGGCGCGGCCCGTTATGACCTCGACCGCTTCGGCGTGGTCTTCCGGCCGAGCCCGCGCCAGTCCGATCTCATGATCGTGGCCGGCACGCTGTGCAACAAGATGGCGCCGGCGCTGCGCAAGGTCTACGACCAGATGCCCGAGCCGCGCTGGGTGCTCTCGATGGGCTCCTGCGCCAACGGCGGGGGCTACTACCACTACTCCTACTCGGTGGTGCGCGGCTGTGACCGCATCGTGCCGGTCGATGTCTATGTGCCGGGCTGCCCGCCTACCGCCGAAGCGCTCATCTACGGGATCATGCAGCTGCAGAGCAAGATCCGGCGCACCAGCACCATCGCGCGCTGATCCGGACATGACTGCGCTCGAATCGCTTCGCCAAACCCTCGAGTCCGCGCTCGGCACCCGGCTGGCGGGCCTGGTCGAGGCCCTGGGCGAGATCACCATCGAGGTCGCACCGGCCGACCTTCCCGCGGCAGCGCTGGCACTGCGCGATGCGCCTGGCCTGGGTTTCGACACCCTGATCGATCTCTGCGGGCTCGACTATCGTGACCATGGCGAGGGCACTCACAGCGGCCCGCGCTTTGCCTCGGTCATTCACCTGCTCTCGGTCACCCTCAACCAGCGTGTTCGGGTGCGCAGCTTCTGCGCCGATGATGACTTTCCGGTGCTGCCCTCGGTCACCGAGATCTGGCCCGCGGCCGGCTGGTACGAACGCGAATCCTTCGACCTGCTCGGCATCGTGTACGAAGGCCACGCCGACCTGCGCCGCATCCTTACCGACTACGGCTTCGTCGGGCATCCCTTCCGCAAGGACTTCCCGGTGTCGGGTTTCGTCGAGATGCGCTACGACCCCGAGCAGAAGCGGGTGGTCTACCAGCCGGTGTCGATCGAACCGCGCGAGAACATCCCGCGGGTGATCCGCGAGGAAGGATACGGCGCCGGCCGCTGAGCCGCCCGACCACAGCCATGGCAGACATCAAGAACTACACCCTGAACTTCGGGCCTCAGCATCCGGCCGCCCACGGCGTGCTGCGGCTGGTGCTCGAGCTCGACGGCGAGGTGGTCCAGCGCGCCGATCCGCACATCGGTCTGCTGCATCGCGGCACCGAGAAGCTCGCCGAGACCCGCACCTACCTGCAGAACGTGCCGTACATGGACCGTCTGGACTACGTGTCCATGATGTGCAACGAGCACGCCTATGTGATGGCCATCGAGAAGCTGCTCGGGGTCGAGGTGCCGCTGCGGGCCCAGTACATCCGGGTGATGTTCGACGAGATCACCCGAATCCTCAACCATCTGCTCTGGATCGGCGCGCACGGCCTCGATGTCGGTGCCATGGCGGTGTTCCTCTATGCCTTCCGTGAGCGTGAAGACCTCATGGACTGCTACGAGGCGGTCTCGGGTGCGCGCATGCACGCGGCCTACTACCGGCCGGGCGGCGTCTATCGCGACCTGCCCGAGCAGATGCCGCGGCTGCGCGAGAGCCGCCTGCGCAATGAGGCCGCGCTCAAGGATTACAACCGCGATCGCGAAGGCTCGATGCTCGACTTCATCGAGGCCTTCACCAACCGCTTCCCCGGTTGCGTCGACGAGTACGAGACCCTGCTCACCGACAACCGCATCTGGAAGCAGCGGCTGGTGGGCATCGGCGTGGTCAGCCCCGAGCGTGCCAAGGCGCTGGGCTTCACCGGCCCGATGCTGCGCGGCTCCGGCGTGGCCTGGGATCTTCGCAAGACCCAGCCCTACGAGGTCTACGACCTCGTCGACTTCGACATTCCGGTCGGGCGCAATGGCGACTGCTACGACCGCTACCTGGTGCGCGTGGCCGAGATGCGCGAGAGCAACCGCATCGTGCGTCAGTGCGTCGAGTGGCTGCGCAACAATCCCGGTCCGGTGATGTCCGACAACCACAAGGTGGCACCGCCGTCGCGTGTGGGCATGAAGACCCACATGGAAGACCTCATCCA
>NZ_CEXFHW010000195.1:0-6911 GCF_982640115.1 Quisquiliibacterium sp.
CCCTGCTGATTGCGGGTGGGCTGCAGGAAGATCGGCACCGTGCCGGTCATCATGATCGCGTGCAGGATCGACTTGTGGCAGTTGCGGTCGACCACCACGATGTCGTCGGTGCCCACCGCGCTGTGCCAGACGATCTTGTTCGAGGTGGAGGTGCCGTTGGTCACGAAGAACAGGTGATCGGCACTGAAGATGCGTGCGGCATTGCGCTCGGAAGCCGCCACCGGACCGGTGTGATCGAGCAGCTGGCCGAGTTCATCGACCGCATTGCAGACATCGGCGCGCAGCATGTTCTCGCCGAAGAACTGGTGGAACATCTGACCCACCGGGCTCTTCAGGAACGCGACCCCGCCGGAATGACCCGGACAGTGCCAGGAGTACGAGCCGTCGTTGGCGTAGTTGACCAGGGCCTTGAAGAAGGGCGGCGCCAGCGAGTTCAGGTAGTTGGTGGCCTCGCGGATGATGTAGCGCGCGACGAACTCCGGCGTGTCCTCGAACATGTGAATGAAGCCGTGCAGCTCCTTCAGGATGTCGTTGGGGATGTGCTGCGAGGTGCGGGTCTCGCCGAACAGGAAGATCGGGATGTCGGCATTGCGCCGCCGGGTCTCGACGATGAACTTCTTCAGGTCCTGGATCGCCGAACTCTCATCGCCGTCTTCGTTGATCTCCTCGTCATCGATGGAGACCACGAAGGCCGAGGCCCGGGCGGCCTGGTTGGCCACCATGGTGACATCGACATAGGTGAAGCCACCGACGACATCCATGCCCTGGTCTTCGATGGCCTTGGCCAGCGCGCGGATGCCCAGGCCGCTGGAGGATTCCGACTTCCAGTCTTCGTCGATGATGATGATGGGGAAGCGGAATTTCATGGGGGCGTCTCGCGGGGGGAGGCAGGGGCGGTGCGGCGGCCGCGCAGTGCCCGGCGGTGAAGGGGAGCCGCGCCCGGTCGGACGCGCGCGCAAGTAAAGCACAAAACCGGTTGCGATTCGATGCGCCGGCGCGCGCTTGGTCCGACGTCCGGACGCGCGAGCGCGGGCATGACGCGGCAACCCGGGGCGCGTTCGGCGCGTGGGGGCGTCGTGCCCGGCCTGCTCAGGCCTTCCGATCGCGGCCGCTGGCCCGCGCGAAGGCCTCGGCGAGCGCGCCGCCCGCAGCCGGCGCGGGCGAGCGGCCTGGCGTGCCACGGCCTGATCCCGGCCCGCGCCCGGCCGGCGTCGGCCCACCCGACCCCGACCGTGACCCATCGGGCCGGGCGGACGCGGGCGGGCGCGCCCCGGGCGCACCGGCGCGCGGACCCGGCTCGCGGCGCGCGGGCTCACCGGCGCGCGCGGGCCGCATGCTGAGCGCGATTCGCTGGCGCGGCAGGTCGACCTCGACCACCCGCACGCTGACCACCTGACCGGCCCGGACCACTTCACGCGGATCACGCACGAAGCGCTCCGACAGCTCGGAGACATGGACCAGACCGTCCTGATGGACACCGATGTCGACGAAGGCGCCGAAGGCCGCGACATTGGTGACCACACCCTGCAGCTGCATGCCGGGCTGCAGGTCGGAGAGCTTCTCGACGCCCTCGCGGAACTCGGCTGCGACGAACTCGCCGCGCGGATCGCGGCCCGGCTTCTCGAGCTCGGCGATGATGTCGCGCACCGTCGGCTCGCCGAAACGCTCGTCGGTGAACTCGCCGGGCCGCAAGCGGCGCAGCAGTTCGCGGTTGCCGATCAGGCGATCGGCCGGCACGCCGGCCCGCGCCAGGATGCGCGCGACCACGCCGTAGGCCTCGGGATGCACCGCCGAAGCATCGAGCGGGTTGGCGCCCGCGGGCACCCGCAGGAAGCCTGCCGCCTGCTCGAAGGCCTTATCGCCGAACATCGGCACCGAGCGCAGCGCGGCGCGATCGGGGAAGGCGCCATGGGCATCACGCCAGGCAACCACCCGCTGGGCAAGCGGGCCGCTCAGGCCCGAGACCCGCGCCAGCAGCGCCGCCGACGCGGTGTTGACATCGACACCGACCGCGTTCACGCAGTCTTCGACCGCGGCATCGAGGCGGCGGGCGAGCTCGCGCTGATCGACATCATGCTGATACTGGCCCACCCCGATCGACTTGGGATCGATCTTGACGAGCTCGGCGAGGGGATCCTGCAGCCGGCGGGCGATCGAGACCGCGCCACGCAGCGAGACATCGAGTTCGGGGAATTCGCGAGCCGCCAGCTCGCTGGCGGAGTAGACCGAGGCGCCAGCCTCGGACACCACCACCTTGCGCAGCCCGAGCGCGGGATGGCGGGCGATGAGCTCGGCGGCCAGCCGGTCGGTCTCGCGCGAGGCGGTGCCGTTGCCGATCGCGAGCAGCGCGACCCGGTGACGGGCACACAGCGCGGCGAGCGTGGCGATCGAGCCGTCCCAGTCGCGGCGCGGCTCGTGCGGAAAGATGGTGCCGGTGTCGACCAGCTTGCCGGTGTCATCGACCACCGCAAGCTTGACGCCGGTGCGCAGCCCGGGATCGAGACCGAGCACGCAGCGTCGCCCGGCAGGAGCCGCAAGCAGCAGGTCCTTCAGGTTGTCGCCGAAGACACGGATGGCCTCGGCCTCGGCCGCCTCGCGCAGCCGGCCGAAGAGCTCGGTCTCGAGATGGGGCAGAAGCTTGACCCGCCAGGTCCAGCGCGCCACATCGGCGAGCCAGGGGTCGGCTGGCCGGGTGCCACCGATCGCCACCCCGATGCCGACCACGCCGGCCAGCCGCAGCATGGCGGGATGCGGCACCAGGGCATCGCGCTCGGGATCCAGGCCCAGGCGCAGTGAAAGCAGCCCGAGCTGGCGGCCGCGGAACAGGGCGAGCGCACGGTGCGAGGGCGTGGCGGCGAGCGGCTCGGCGTGATCGAAGTAGTCGCTGAACTTCACCGCCTCGGCGCGCTTGTCCTCCTGAACCTTGCAATGGATCCAGCCCTCGGTCCAGAGCAGGGAGCGCAGCGCCTCGAGCACATCGGCGCGCTCGGCGAAGCGCTCGGCAAGGATGTCGCGTGCGCCATCGAGCGCGGCCTTGGCATCGGCCACGCCGTTCTCGCCCTTCTCGTCGGGCGCGCGCAGGAACGCCGCCGCGGTGCTGGCGGGGTCGAGGCCAGGGTCGGCGAGCAGCTGGTCGGCCAGCGGCTCGAGGCCGAGCTCGCGGGCGATCTGCGCGCGAGTGCGACGGCGCGGCTTGAACGGGAGGTAGAGATCCTCGAGCCGCTGCTTGGTGTCGGCGGCCTCGATCGCCGCGGCGAGCGCGTCATCGAGACGGCCCTGATGCCGAATGCTCTCGAGGACCACCAGGCGTCGATCCTCGAGTTCACGCAGGTAGACCAGGCGGTCTGCGAGCAGGCGCAGCTGCGTGTCGTCCAGACCGCCGGTGGCCTCCTTGCGATAGCGTGCGATGAAGGGCACGGTGGCGCCCTCATCGAGCAATGCCACGGCCGCCCTGACCTGCGGCGCGGCCACCGCGAGCTCGGCGGTGAGCGAGGACAGAACGCGGGCTTCGGCGGCGGCGGGCAGGCTGGCGGGCATGGGTCGGGTCAGGGGCGAAGGGCGCGATTCTGCCACGCCCGCAGCGGCCTCACCCGTGCCTCAGTGCACCACCCGCTCGAAGCTGAAGCGACCGTCGCGGAAATCCACCGGGATCACATCCTTCGGCCCAAAACGGCCCTCGAGCATCAGCCGCGACACCGGGTTCTCGATGTGCTGCTGGATGGCGCGCTTCAGAGGGCGCGCGCCGAACACCGGATCGAACCCGACCTTGGCGAGCTCGGCCAGCGCCGGTTCCGTCACGGTGAGGGTCATGCCCTGGGCGGCGATGCGCTGCTCGAGAATGCGCAGCTGGATGCGGGCGATGGACTCGATGTGGCTCGCGCCCAGGCCGTGGAAGACCACGATCTCGTCGATGCGGTTGACGAACTCCGGCCGGAACGACTTCTTCACCTCGCCCATCACCGCCTCCTTGATCAGCTCCGGGTCGTTGGTCTCGGGGCTGGAGGACATGCGCTGGATGTCATGGCTGCCGATGTTGGAGGTCATGACGATCACGGTGTTCTTGAAGTCGACGGTGCGGCCCTGGCCGTCGGTCATGCGGCCATCGTCGAGGACCTGCAGCAGCACATTGAAGACATCGGGATGAGCCTTCTCGACCTCGTCGAAGAGGATCACGCTGTAGGGCTTGCGGCGCACCGCCTCGGTGAGGTAGCCGCCCTCCTCGTAGCCGACATAGCCCGGGGGCGCACCGATCAGCCGGGCCACCGAGTGCTTCTCCATGAACTCGCTCATGTCGATGCGGATGAGGTGGTCCTGCGAGTCGAACAGGAACGCGGCCAGCGCCTTGCACAGCTCGGTCTTGCCCACCCCGGTGGGACCCAGGAACAGGAAGGAGCCATAGGGCCGGTTGGGGTCGGCCAGGCCGGCGCGCGAGCGACGGATGGCATCGGACACCAGGCGCACCGCCTCGTCCTGCCCGACCACCCGCTCATGAAGGCGCTCCTCCATCTTCAGCAGCTTCTCGCGCTCGCCCTGCAGCATCTTGCTCACCGGGATGCCGGTGGCGCGCGAGACCACCTCGGCGATCTCCTCGGCCCCGACCTGGGTGCGCAGCAGACGTGGACGGGAGGCGTCGCCCGCGCCACGACCAGCCTCGGCATCGCTCGCCGCCTTGAGCCGGCCCTCGAGCGAAGGCAGAAGTCCGTACTGGATCTCGGCAAGCTTGTCGAACTGGCCCTTGCGCTGCAGCTCGGCCATCTGGGCGCGCAGCTTGTCGATCTCGGCCTTGATCTGCGCGCTGCCCTGCACCACCGCCTTCTCGGCGCGCAGCAGCTCGTCGAGGTCGGCGTACTCCTTCTCGAGGCGCGCGATCTCCTGCTCGATCAGGTCGAAGCGCTTGCGCGAGGCCTCGTCGGTCTCGCGGCGTACCGCCTCGCGCTCGATCTTGAGCTGGATGAGACGGCGATCGAGCTTGTCCATCGACTCGGGCTTGCTGTCGATCTCCATCTTGATGCGCGCGGCGGCCTCGTCGATGAGATCGATGGCCTTGTCGGGCAGGAAGCGGTCGGTGATGTAGCGATGGGAGAGCTCGGCGGCGGCGACGATGGCCGGGTCGGTGATCTCGATGCCATGGTGCAGCTCGTAGCGCTCCTGCAGGCCGCGAAGGATGGCGATGGTGGCCTCGACGCTGGGCTCGCCCACGAGCACCTTCTGGAAGCGGCGCTCGAGGGCAGCATCCTTCTCGACATGCTTGCGGTACTCGTCGAGCGTGGTGGCGCCGATGCAATGCAGCTCGCCGCGGGCAAGCGCCGGCTTGAGCATGTTGCCGGCGTCGATCGCGCCCTCGGCCTTGCCGGCGCCCACCATGGTGTGGATCTCGTCGATGAAGACGATGGTCTGGCCCTCGTCCTGCGCCACTTCCTTGAGCACCGACTTCAGACGCTCCTCGAACTCGCCGCGGTACTTCGCGCCGGCCAGCAGCGAGGCCATGTCGAGCACCAGCACCCGCTTGTTCTTCAGGGAATCGGGCACCTCGCCGTTGACGATGCGCTGCGCCAGCCCCTCGACGATGGCGGTCTTGCCCACGCCCGGCTCGCCGATCAGCACCGGATTGTTCTTGCTGCGGCGCTGCAGGATCTGGATGGAGCGGCGGATCTCGTCGTCGCGGCCGATCACCGGGTCGAACTTGCCGGCGCGGGCGCGCTCGGTGAGGTCGATGGTGTACTTCTTGAGCGCCTCGCGCTGGCCCTCGGCCTCGGCACTGCCCACCGACTGGCCGCCGCGCACCGACTCGATCGCCAGCTCGAGCGCCTTGCGCTCGAGCCCGGCCTCGCGGGCCACCCGCCCGGCCTCGCCCTTGTCATCGGCCAGGGCGAGCAGGAACATCTCGGAGGCGATGAACTGGTCGCCGCGGCGCGTGGCCTCCTTCTCGGTGAGATTGAGCAGATTGACCAGATCGCGGCCGATCTGCACATCACCGGCAGTGCCGGTGACCTGGGGCAGGCGCTTGATGGCGGCGTCGAGTCCGGTCTTGAGCGCCGGCACCCGCACGCCGGCCCGTTCGAGCAGCGCCCGGCCGGAACCGTCGGGCTGGCCGAGCAGGGCCGACAGCACATGCAGCGGCTCGATGTACTGATGATCGTTGTTCAGGGCGAGGCTCTGGGCATCGGCCAGGGCCTGCTGGAACTGGGTGGTGAGCTTGTCCAGACGCATGGAACGGGCACTCCGGAATGGTTGACTGTCTGGCAGGTAGGGGCCACAGGCTATATTTCAAGCCATGAGCACCCTCTTCTCCCCCCTCGCCCTTCGCAGCCTCAGGCTGCCGAACCGCATCGTGATCGCCCCGATGTGCCAGTACTCCGCCGTCGACGGCATCGCCCAGCCCTGGCACACCGTGCACCTCGGCCAGCTGGCCATCAGCGGCGCCGGCCTGCTGATCGTCGAGGCCACGGCGGTCGAGCCGATCGGCCGGATCACCGCCGGCTGCCTCGGACTGTACGACGCGCCCACCGAGGCTGCGATGACCTCGCTCGTGCGCTCGCTGCGCCAGGTGTCGCCGATGCCGCTCGCCCTGCAGCTCGGCCATGCCGGACGCAAGGCCTCCAGTGGCCGGCCCTGGGAGGGTGGTCAGCTGGTGCCGGCCGAGGCCGGCGGCTGGCGCCCGGTGGGCCCCTCGGCCATCCCGCAGCTAGAAGGCGAGCCGGCGCCGCTGGCCCTCGACGCCGAAGGCCTCGCCCGCCTGCGCGATCGCTTCGTGGAGGCAACGCAACGCGCCGACCGCGTGGGCTTCGACGCGCTCGAGCTGCACGCCGCCCACGGTTATCTCCTCCACGAGTTCCTCAGCCCGATCGCCAACCAGCGCACGGATGCCTATGGCGGCAGCCTGGAGAACCGCATGCGTTTCCCGCTGGAGG